>NZ_JAFZKX010000055.1 GCF_017551775.1 Fibrobacter sp.
CTGTCATCGCAGCTGGTGAAGCTGATCAAGTACTTTCTGCACGGGCAGGCCGACCTGGCGCTCATCGGGATTATCGCGGCGGCGTTCATAGTGCTCGCATTCTGCGCCCGCAGCGGCAAAGACATCTAAATTCCGCTACACGTCAATTTTCACGCGGCTGATATTGTTCGCGTCTTTCTGCACGCGCACGTTCTTGTCGATTCTGTTTTCGAGCCCTTCCACATGGCTGATGATGCCCACGAGGCGATTGCTGCCGGCCAAATTCTGCAACGTGTCGATGGCGACTCGCAGGATTTCTTCGTCGAGCGAACCGAAACCTTCGTCGATAAACATCGTGTCGAGTTCAATTCCGCCCGCGGAACTCTGTACCTCGTCGGCGAGGCCGAGCGCCAGCGATAGCGATGCCAAAAAGCTTTCGCCGCCACTAAGCGTTTTCACTTCGCGCTGCTTGCCGCAAGTATGGTCGATCACGTTCAAGTCGAGCCCGCTCTGGCTGCGCTTATTGGAAGCCTGCTCACGACGCACCAGCTCGTATTTCCCGTTGGAAAGCCGCAAGAATCGCGTGTTCGCCTTGCGCAAAATGCGGTCTAGGTACGCGCCCTGCACGTAAGTCTCGAGCATCATTTTGTCTTTGCCGGAGAGCGTGCCGTTCACCGTATCGGAGAGGTTCTCGACCCACATGCGCTTCTTCAAAAGTACGCCCAGGCTTTCGGCAATCCCGCGGATTTCATTCAGCGAGCGCTTGTTCTGATCGAGCCTGCCCGAAACCGTTTTCCAGGATTGCGTGAGCGCTTGCTGTTCATCGGAGAGCGCCTTGCACTTAATTTCTAATTCTTCGAGGTTGTACTGCGGAGCATCTTTCAGCTGGCCTTCAAGCGATTTCACCTGGCCTTCGAGCTCCTTCAGGTTTTCCTTGCATGCGTTCAGTTTTTCTGTCGCGAGTTTGATGGCGTTCTGCAGTTCGGCAACCGCATTCTGCTTTTCGCGAATGACCTTCTCCGCGTCGGCCTTGCCCGCATACGGAAGCTTTTTCGCTGCGTCTTCAGCATGCTTTTTCTGCGTTACAAGTTCCGCCTCGGCCGCCGCAAGTTCCTTCGCAAGGTTCTCGTTTTCCGTGCGGCACTTTTCGTGCTTTTCCTTGATTTCAGGGAGCGACTTTTCTAGCTCGGCCTTGCGAGTTGCACGAACATTCTCGGCATTGAGTTTCGCCACGACTTCAACCAACTGCGATTTCACGCTGTCGAATTCACTGCGAATTTTTTCCTTGCATTCTTCCACAGTGCATTCACCGAAAAGTTCCGCAAGTTTTTTCTCGAGTTCTTCGCGCTTGCCATCGCGCGCGGCTTTCGCCCTGGAGGCGATTCCCGCCTTAGCGTTCCATGATTCAAGAAGGCTCGCGACATTGCGTTTGAGTTCTTCAAGTTCCGCCTGCGTCGGCGCCTCAACAGACTTGCAAGCCTTATGCGGATGCGTCGTAGAGCCACAAACAGGGCACTCGGCACCTTCTTCAAGCGTTTCGGCCAGAATGCCCGCCTGCTCGTTCAGGAACGCGCGATTTTTCGCTTCGTAGGTATCGTTACTTTGTTTATATTCCCTGTCAGCGACGAGATATTCTTCTTGAGCCATGCGGAGCGCATCTTCGGCGGTATCAAGTTCCTTTACCGTGATACCCACCTGCATGAGCTGCTTCTTGCGCGCCTCGAGAGATTCTTGCTGCGCATCAAGTTTTGCCTTGTTCTCGCCCGCATCGGAGAGACCCTTGAATTCCTCTTCAAGCTTCTGGATTTCGCTGTTTCGCTTTTCGAAATCTCTCTTTCTAGATTCAAGCGATTCCTTGTCCCTCGCAAGTTCGCGTTCCTTGCTCTTTATGATGTTGCGAGCTTCTTCCAGCTGGCCGTATTCCGGCAACGAATTCCTTAAGGTCGTGACCTCTTCCTGCAATTTTTCGCATTCAGGTTTACGCGCCTCAGCCGTCGCAAGCGCTGCCGCAAGCGGCTCAAGTTCCGGCAAAAGTTTAGCGTGCTTCTGCTTCGCCTCGTCAAGTGATTTGCGTGCAGTTTCTATGCCCCGCGCCTTGCCAAGTTCCTGGTTCATCGCGGTCATACGCGCAGCACGTTCGTCGAGAGTTCCCTTCATCGCGTCGACCGCAGCGGAATCCTCGCCTACGATTTTCTCAAGCAATTCACAAAGTTCGCCCCAGTCGGCAACGCGCCTTTCTTTGGCGAGATTCTTGGCGCCCTCGATATCGTTTGCAAAAACGGACTTCTCGTCGCATGCCACATGCGATACTTCCACGCAGGCACGCGACTCGCTCTCGCCGCACTTGTTTTTCAGTTCCAGCGCCTGCCTCTTAAGCTCATTCTGCAATTTCTCGAACTTGTCCGTCTTGAAAAGCTGGCGGAAAATATCAATACGCTCGTCCGTCGTCGTGAGCAGCAACTTCAAAAAATCGCCCTGCGCAATCATCGCGATTTGCGAGAACTGTTCGCCGTTCACCCTGATGATACTGTATACCGCTTCCGTCACCGCCTTGTCACCGCTTACCGTACGGCTCGCGGGCCCCACCTTGCCGGTGGCCTCGGGGTAATAGAAAGTCGCCGATGCACTTTCCTTCGTCATGCCCTCGCCGCGCATCTTGGGCCGTTCGTATTCGGGATTGCGCACCACGCGGTATTCCCTGCCCGCATAGGCGAATGTCAGGTCCACGAACGTCGGGGTATCAGGCATCGCATTCAGGCAACGAAAATGCTTAGCATAGTCACCGCTCGCATTGCGGCTGCTCCCGCTCGCCGTCCCGAAAAGCGCAAAAGCAATCGCATCGAAAATCGTCGTCTTGCCGGCACCCGTATCGCCCGAAATCAAGAAGAGCCCACTCGTCCCGAGCTTATCCAGCTCAATCACGGTCTTTTCGGCATACGGGCCGAACGCCGAAATCACAAGCCTGGTAGGTCTCATCCGTTGTCCCCCCAGATCCCGTTGATTAAATCTTGAACAAATTCAGTTTCTTCCGCATTCATCGTGCGCCCGTTACGGCCCTCGAAAAACTCGCCGAACAGTTCCATCGGTTTCTTTTCGTCGACAGCTTCCGCGATGCCGACATCCGCCTGGTTGCGCTTGCGCTCATTGTCGTAGGCGAGCATCAACAAGTTCGGGTAAATGCCGCGCAGCTTCTGCGCCGCGTCGGGCACGTCATTTTCGTCGGTGAGCTTCACGTACACGAAATCGTCAAGTCTGTTGCCCGCAGCAACCTGCGCATTCCGGAATTCCGGAGAAACAATTTCGGCAAACGTCCCGCGGATTTCGCGCACGTCGTGCAACGGCACCAGCGGGATTTCACGGATTTGTAAGGATGTGCGCATCCCATCGACCGCATTCGCGACCGCGCCCAACTCCACCACCGTGAGCGACTTCTTGTGAACCGCCTCCGAAAGCGAATACTTGAGCGGAGTGCCGCTGTAACGCGCACGCACCGTACCATCGTCACCCTTCAGCACATTCTGCGGTTTGTGTATGTGACCGAGCGCCACGTAATCGAATGCGGCAAAAACCGTAGCATCCACATTGTCGAGCCCGCCTACGTTCTCCTCGGACTCGCTGCGTTCCGCGCCCGTCACGAACTGGTGTGCAATCAGCACGTTCCTGCGCCCCGGCGTAAAATGCATCTGCGCGATGGCCGCCTTCACGGCCGACGTGTAATCCTTCACCGCATCGCGCTCGTCATCGCCCGCAAGGCAGGCCCTGACATTCACCGGCCGCACGAACGGAAGCATCCAAACGTCCACCTCGCCTTCACTGTCGCTGAGCGTGACCGGCGCGAATTTCCCGTCGTAAACCTGGGACACGTGCACGCCACTCTTTTCCATGAGCCTCCCGCCGAAGGCGATACGCTCCGCCGAGTCGTGGTTCCCGCTCAACACGAACGTGCGCACCTTCCTCGCCGAAAGTTCCACCAGAAAATCGTCGAGCACCGCGACCGCCTCGGCCGAAGGCACCGGCTTGTCGTAAACGTCGCCCGCGATGAGCACCGCATCGGGCTTCTCGCTATCGACAGCCTCCAGGATGCGCGCCAGTATGTGCCGCTGCTCGTCGAGCATCGAATGCTCGCACACGATTTTACCAATGTGCAAGTCGGCAGTATGGATGAATTTCATCGGTACAAACGCCTACTACAGATAGAACGCCGCACCCACATTCGCGGCAAAGTGGCGGTAGTCGGGATCCACGAACGACATGATTAAGCCCGCGTTCACTTCCCAATGCTTGCTGATGCGATAACCGCCCTTGATGTAGTGCGAGTAGATATCCGGGCTACTGACGCTTTCGCCACCGCCCGACACGCTCGGATTGTAGATACTCAGGTTATAGCTCATGAAGAAGTCATCGATGATGATGCTCGCATACAAGCCATAGAACAGGTTCGTATAGAAGTCAGTATTAGTTTCCGACATGGAACCCCAGTTGTCGCGTTCAGAACAGGGCCAAGTATCGCAGGTGCTGCCATTAATTTCCAAGGTGGTGTACTGGTGGTACAAGCCAAGATACACGCCCGCTTCCACGACGCTCGTGTTGAAGCCCACCTTGAGGTGGTGATAAATTCCGTCGTCGTAGCCAACGCCAAAACCGATGAGCATGACCGACGCCTTGCCGAACCAGTCAAATGACGCGTTCACATCGGAACCGCCGAACTCATAATATCCATTCGCGGAGAAGCTGCGGCTCTGCTGCATCAGGGAATCGGAACTGTAGTTCACATACGAGCCGCTCACCGCCATGGTCTCCTTGGGGCTTATGGTCACGGAACCGGAAAAACGGTATGTCGCAGAATGCGGTTCCATGTATGCGTGCACGCCCTCCACTTCGGGGGCCTCCGGCGTTTCGACCCTGAAACTGCTGATACGGGTACGCGTGCATCCCGCAAAGAGGAGGCACAGGGCGAGACAGAGAGATATGTATGCAAAATGTTTCATAGCGGGCTCCTCTTGGAATTATATAATTTTTTTTGAACATTGGATAGGGCATGCACATTTTCTATATTCTAAATCACTATGACAGCGGACGAACTCTTCAACAGATTGAACAAAATCCAGCCGGGCGCGGTGCTATGCCACTACACCCGTGAAAAAGTCGAACAGATGCTCCCGCTGATCAACGAGATCAACGAGCGCAAAAAAGACCAGGATACCGTCATCCTCGCGCACAGCTACTGCGCACCCGAAATCGTGCTCGGCGTGGCCGACTACACGGGCGACAGCTACAAGCTCAGCGAAGACGCCACGAAGGTCCCGCAAAAGACAATTCTCTTCTCCGCGGTCCGCTTCATGGGCGAAACGGCCAAGATTTTGAGCCCCGAAAAGGACGTGCTCATCCCCGGCAAGCTTACCGGCTGCAGCCTCGCCGACTCCATCACGGGCAAGGACGTAGAGGCGCTCCGCGAAAAGTACCCGGAACACGCCTTCATCTGCTACATCAACACCACGGCCGACGTGAAGGCGGCCTGCGACGTGTGCGTTACCAGCGGCAACGTGATGAAGATCGTGGAAGCCTACCCGAACGACAAGATTTGCTTTGTGCCCGACAAGCTCATGGGCCAGAACATCAAGAACGAGATGGAAAGCCGCGGCGTCAAGAAAGACATCGTGCTATACAACGGCAGCTGCTACGTGCACGAGACGTACGACGCCGAACTCATCCAGTTCTTCCGCAGCCAGAACCCGGGCCTCAAGGTGGTGAGCCACCCCGAATGCAACCCGTCCGCGGCGTTCTACAGCGACTTCGTGGGCAGTACCGGCCAGATGGTCAAGTACATCGCCGATCTCCCGCCCAAGAGCAAGGTCTTGCTCCTCACGGAATGCGGCCTCAACGCGCGCATGCACTACGAGCACCCCGACATGGAATTCATCGGGAGCTGCAGCATGTGCAAGTACATGAAGTCCAATTCGCTCGAAAACATCCTCGAAACGCTGCGCCACCCCGAAAAGGCGAACCGCGTGGAACTCGACGAAGACACCCGCGTGAAGGCGAAGAAGTGCATCGACGCGATGTTCCATTACGCGAACCTCTAAGGCGCGAATCCAGGAACTGACGGCGACAAAACGTAAAAATCAGGCAGGAACACGCATGGCAAAAAGAGTAGCAGTCGGGCTTTCCGGCGGGGTAGATTCCGCCCTCGCCGCTTTCCTACTAAAACAGCAGGGTTATGAAGTCATCGGCGTCACCATGGCCACATGGGACGGTTCCATCAACATGCCACACGTGGAAGGCCGCGAAGGCTGCTTCGGCCCGGGCGAAGACGCGAGCATTGCCGAAGCGAAGACCGTCGCCGACCGTCTCGGCATACCGCATTACGTTGTTCGTGTTTCCGAAGAATACAAGCGCCAGGTGCTCGACTACTTCCGCGCCGAATACCGTGCGGGCCGCACGCCGAACCCGTGCGTGCGCTGCAACCAGAACATCAAATTCGGCGCGCTCCACATGGCGGCTCGCCGCATGGGAATCGCGTTCGACTACTTCGCCACCGGGCATTACGCACGGCTCGAATTCAAGAATCCCGACGAACCCTTCCTGTACGCGGCGCTCGACCACAGCAAAGACCAAACATACTTCCTCTCGCGCCTTACCGCGGAGCAACTCTCGACGGTCATCTTCCCGCTGGGCAACATGACGAAGGCGGAAGTCAAGGAACTCGCGAAACAGATCGGCTGGGTGGATTTCGCCACCAAGAAAGAGAGCATGGACTTCCTGGAATGCGGCGACTACTCGGTGCTGTTCGACGAATCCGACAACGTTCCCGGCGACTTCGTGGACATGCAGGGCAAGGTGCTCGGCAAGCACAAGGGCATCGTGCACTACACCATCGGGCAGCGCAAGGGTTTGAACATCGGCGGCCAGCCGGAACCGCTCTTCGTCGTGTCCATCGACGCGAAGAAGAACCAGGTGGTGCTCGGCCCCCGCAGCGCCCTCAGCTGCACCGAAGTTTCGGGCGTGGAACTCAACCTGATGGTATCCGAAAGCTCGCCGCTCCTGAAGGGCGAACTGACGGCGCACATCAGGCTCGGCCACAAGGGCGCCGTCGCGCGGATCGTATCGCTCGACACTGCCGCCGGCACGATCCGCGTCCGGTTCGACGAACCGCAGTTCGCCTCCGCCCCGGGCCAGGTGCTCGTGCTCTACGCGGGCGCGGGCGTGGTCGCCTCGGCAATTATCGCCTAAAAGCCCGTTCAGACAGTCCCCACCCCAAAAAACGGGAAAAAAAGCCCGTAAACGCAAAAAAATTGCCCCATAAGCGATTCTTTTGTGTTTTTTTTCATACTTTTTAAGCAAATTCATGATAAATTTTAATGTTGAGCCTTTTTCGCACAAAAGTTTCACGCGAAGGCGCATACAAGAGGTTTTTTGATGCTGTGGACGTCGGTTTCTAAGTCGAAAAAAATTCTGTGGGCTGCAGGACTCATTTGCGTCGCAATCCTCATAAATCTCATACTTTCGAAACTGGTCCTCTTTTTCGAAATCCCGATTTACGCGGACTGTATCGGAACCATCATCGCCGCCATGCTGGGCGGAACGCTCCCCGCTGTACTCGTTGGGTTCTGCTCCAACGCAATCAACGGCATTTCCAACCTCACCACGCTCTACTACGGCATCATCAGCATCCTCATCGGTGTCGCCGCGGCCCTTTTCCAGCAGAACGGCTTTTTCCGCAGCGCGCTTAAGGCGTGCATCGCCGTGCTCACGTTCGCCGTCTTCGGCGGCATACTCGGTTCCGTCCTCACTTACTTCCTGTACGGCTACGATTTCGGCGAAGGCATCTCCGCGCCGTTCTCGCTCGCCATCTACAACCACTTCGGATTCTCCAAGTTCTTCTCGCAACTTTCGGCCGACTTCATCCTCGACATCATCGACAAGTCCATCGTCGTCGCCATCGCCATCATCGCGCACAGGCTGCTCCCGCTCAAGCTGAAGCACCTCTACAGCCACATCTTCCTGTTCGACCCGAACCTCTCCGAACACCCGCACCAGTTCGGCAACTACAAGATCAGGCGTTCACTCCTGCGCAAAGTCATCGTCATCGTCATCATCGCCGAGATCCTCCTGGGTGCGCTCGCAAGCGTCACCGGATTCGTGCTGTACCGCCAGGTGTCGGTAGGCAAGTTCACCGACATCGCGCACGGCCTTACCGAAGCCGCCGCAGTAGCAATCGACGCGGACCGCGTAGACGAATACATCGCACAGGGCGAAAACGCCGAAGGGTACCTGAAAACCGAGGCGAACCTGTACAAGATACGCAACGGGTTCCAGCAGGCGATGTACCTGTACGTGTACAAGATTCTGGAAGACGGCTGCCACGTGGTGTTCGACCTCGACGCGGAAGACGGGGAAGAAGGCAGCGACCCGGGCTCGATCATCCCGTTCGACCCGTCGTTCGAGCCCTACTTGCCGCAACTCCTCAAGGGCGAAACAATCGATCCGATTATCTCCGACGACAAGTACGGCTGGCTCCTCACCGTGTACAAGCCGCTCAAGAATTCCGAAGGCAAGACCGTCGCCTACGTCGCCGCCGACATCTCGATGGGCGAGGTCCTCATCGACCAGGCGAAGTTCTTCATCAAGCTGCTCTCGATGTTCTTCGGGCTTTCCATCATCATCATGAGCATCGTGCTCGAGTTCGTGAACCGCGGCATCGTGAATCCCGTGAACCGCATGGCATCCGGCGCCATCCACTTCGCCTACAACCTGGAACAGAGCAGCGTGAGCAGCATCCAGGAGCTCGATTCCCTCAGCATCACCACCGAAGACGAAATCGAATACCTGTACAAGGCGCTCACCAAGACCTGCAAGGACTCGGTGAACTTCATCATAAGGCTAGAGAAGGCGGCGGAACGCATCACGCTCATGCAAGATGAAATTATTATCAACTTCGCAGAAATGGTCGAAGCGCGCGACAACAGCACGGGCAACCACATCAAGAAGACCGCCCACTATGTCGAGGCGATCGCGAAGGAACTGCAGCGCGAGGGCAAGTTCAGCGAAGTGCTCGACGACGCCTACATCGCAAAGCTCAAGCGTTCGGCGCCTCTCCACGACATCGGAAAAATCGCCGTCTCCGACCTCATATTGAACAAGCCGGGCAAGCTCACCGACGAAGAGTTCGAAATCATGAAGAGCCACACGACCGAAGGCTGCAACATCCTTACGAAAATCGAAGAGAACGCCAGCGATTCCATGGACGACGACTACCTCAAGGAAGCCATCGAGATGGCGCATTACCATCACGAGAAATGGGACGGCACGGGTTACCCCACCAAGATCAAGGGCGAAGCCATCCCGCTTTCGGCCCGCATCATGGCCGTGGCCGACGTGTTCGACGCGCTCGTGGCCGAACGCATCTACAAGAAGCCGTTCCCCTACGAGAAGGCGATGTCCATCATCACCGAGGGCGCGGGCAAGCATTTCGACCCTGTCGTGGTCGAAGCGTTCTGCCGCATTTCCGACGAACTCTACAAGAACCGCACGGTGCTCAACCACAAGCACAGCGGGGAAGGGAACGCCGCTTAACAAGCCCTCACAGGCAGGCTAGGGCAGGCCGCAATAGCCACCAGAATTCGACGCACAAACCAAAGTCGAACAGCAAACAAAAAAGCCCCGGAAATTAATCCGGAGCTTCTTTATGCGTATACAACAAACAAATTAACGGAACTCGTAAACCTTCGTCGCAAGCACGGTCTCGCCGCTCAGCATGTTGACCTTGATTTTAACCGTGGTCATCTTGCCGCGCGGAATCTGCACCGTGGCGCTGTAGCCGATGCCTGTCTGCGACGGAATAAACTTGGTTTCGAAATTCTTGCCAGCAACCACCACGTCCACGGACTTGATTCCCGCAGGGTCGTTGTTGATGACGTTCTCCACATCGAACTGGATTTCGGGATACATGACCGATCCCTGCGAAACCTTCTTCTTGAGCGTCTCCCTGCTACCGCCGCGGATGTTCACCTGCACGCCCGACTTGGGATAGCACTTGAGTTCGCGCTCGATAGTGCCGTTGAAGTCGGGAGCGTTCTCGGGCACGAACTTGTAGACGCGCGTGCCGGGGAGGAGCTTGAGCGCCGCCGCCGGATTGTCCCTCTCGAGCACGAGGGATTTCAGCAGGCTGTCGCCCGTGTAGATGGAGAGCTTGCCTTCGTTGTCGGTGTAGCCGCTGGTGGTGTAAAGAGCCTCGCAGTTGCCCACGTCGGACTTGATTACTTTCACGGTGCGGTCTATCCTGTACTTAAACGACACGCTGCCGCATTCGAACGTGGCATTATCCACCGTGCACATGGCGTCGAACTTCTTCGCGCCGATGGCGCCGCGGCTCCACTTGGGAACAAAGCGAATGCGCTTGCCTTCGGATTCGTAGCGTTCGGAACCGATGGAAACCTGCATACCCGGAGTGCACGTCACGAAAATTTCGACGCTGTCGGCCTTCACCACGGCGGGGACGGGCTCGAACTTGCACGCAAACTTGGACTTCAGATCCTGATTGCGCTTTTCGATCTTCGCGTCGAGTTCCTTGGCCTGCGACTGGATATCGGCATCGGACTTCGTAGTATCGTCGATCGCGGCGCCGAGTTTCTTCGCGAAGTCGGGGTCGCCAGCGTTCTTCGCCTCGACAACTACGGGCGGCTTGCCCTTACGGAAAGCGACGTACTGCTTAGCCTTCACCGAGACCTTCTGGCCGTTTTCTTCCATGTCCATCGCGCCCGTGTTCAAGGCACCGAAAGACTGCCCGCCTTCCGTAACGCCTATAGTACCGTCCGTACCGCGGATCGATGCGGTCATGGTGCCGGTCTTGAACTTGAACTGGCTCTTCTTGCCGGTCTGCTTCTGCGCGTTGAACCGCAGCAGGCCCTTCTTGATGTTGACTTCGGAATTCTGAGAATCCTTCATGAACAACACCTGCGTGAACTCGACAAGCGCATTCTCCTCGATGGAGATGGTACTTCCTTCGGGCATCGAGATGAGCACGTTGGATTCCATATCCGTCTGGATGAGATCCTTGTCCTGAACTTTCGCGCCAACGCGCAAACTGGACCAGTCGCCCTGGCCCTTCTTTTTGAGGGAAACATCGCCGAGCACGGAACGAACCTTGGCGCTCTGCGGCGCCGCGAACGACAGGGTGACGGCCATAATCGCCCAAGCTGCTATGTATTTCTTAAACATCATAGGCACCTCTAAGTTTTACCAACTAAATATAGTCTTAAAAAAAGAAAAAAGTACGGTTCGAACCATTCTAAAAAGATATATCTTCTAAAATTTGGCCCCCGTCACATTTTTTGTGCCCGGACCACCTGAACCGCAGGTCCATTTTGCTAAATTCCGCCAAAAAACCAAGAGATTCGAAATGATCCGCAAGCTGCTACTTATCGCCGCCATAACCGCCGGAATGACGTTCGCGCAATCCGAATCCGCACAATCCGACGCGGCCGCACAGCCCGAAACCGCGCTGGCCGCACCCGGATCCGACCCGGCCTGGAACGTAAGCGTCCATCCGGTGAGCCTCGTCGTGTTCTCCGCGCTCGGACTCAGGTCTCTGTACGTAGACGTGGAACGCACCACCTCGGCGCACACCTCGATTATCGTCACCCCGAACGTCGTCTATTTCAATAGCGACTACTACGACGCCAAGAACGACGCGGACTTCAGCGCCCTGGTATTCGGACTTGCAGGCGGATTCCGCTTTTACCTGAACCCCGGCCACAACGGCCTCTACTTCGAGGCGCAACTCCAGTACGCGCATACCGGCATCAACTACGACGACGAAGAAAAATTCGGGAGCGCATCTTCGAACACGTTCGGCCCGTACGCCCTCGCCGGCTGGAAGTTCGTGAACGGCCGCCTCACTCTGGCGGTGGACGCGGGCGTCGGCTTCAATATCGTTTCGGCATCGTCGGAAGACGGAAGCGTAAAACGCACATCAACAGATATCGAAAAAGACACCGAACTGTTCAAGGCGAGCGGTTTCGGCACCGACATCAACTTGACGCTCGGCATCGCGTTCTAGCAAAAAAATTCCCGCGCAGACGAGGAAATCCGCCCCTCGCATCTGTTGATATCAACGTTTATAAATGTTGATAGATTGTTGATATCTATAGCAGTATGCCTTTTTCTCTATCACCACATTTCACCCATTATTCACAAGTGGGACAAAATGTTTCACGTGAAACATATGTTTTTGATAGGGTTTGTGAAATCACTGGTGAAATTGTCAAGAACTTATCCACATCAGCATATCAAAGTGGATAACGACACCCTGAATTGTTAATAGAATGTTTACAATTTTGTCAACAGGGATAGTGCCGCCCAGAGCCCCGGGACGCCGAAACGAGCCGGCCGGACCAGCGAAAAAGCTCCGTTCGGCAAGCAAAAAAGCACCCGCAGCAGACCGACTTGGACCCGCCGAGGCATCAAAAAACTGAAATTAAATCTAGAACTTCACGGTGCGGGGAGCGGCACCGAAGCAATAGAACGTGGCGGTCGCATCCTTGAAGTACAGGACTTCGGTATTGTCGTCGTCGGGGGAGTACATGGACTTGAGTTCCGGGTAGTTCTCGAGCATGTGGACCTTCGGCTCGCGACGATCGTCGCGGACGAGTTCGCCCGCGAGGCGTAGCCACTTCGAGCACGTCTTGTCCATCGCGCAGATTTCGACCTTGCCGTTCTTCTGGATCTGCTTGGAGCAATCCTTCGACTTGCCGGTCTGGATGTAGAGCTTGCCTTCGAAAATTTCAATGGTGCCGAAGGGGCGTACGCGCGGCTGGTCGCCGTCGACCGTCGCGAGGAAATAGGCCCCGCACTCCTTGATAAAGTTCTTGACTTCTTCCATGATGGATTTCCTTTCTGTTCTTAGAGTAAATATAAAAAAGTGGTCAACGTGAAACTAAATGGACGATATCACACCCATCGGCAAATTGAATGATGCCTGGACATATACGTTTTCCGTCCTCACCAGATAACCAATCCTGACATTGGCCAAATCGAGTAACACGCCCAAACAGGCCGAAAAACCAAAATCAAAGCCAGTTTCGTTAATGTAACCTATTTCTGGACCTACAGAAAATTTAAACACGAACAGTTTACTGTGCTGATATTGGATATTTGGCTGCAATAAGAAATTGAATCCATTCGCGAAAAACGCATGCGTTCCGATTGTCCACACCAGCAAATGATTCGGCAACCAATGAGGATCATCATATGCAGATTCGTATAATACGTTTACCAACCCAAAAACCCAATCCGCTCCAAAGGAGAAACCCGCGCCACTTCCCAGGGCCGCGGCCCCAATGTACACATTCCAAGGAAACACACCCTGGAAGCTGGAGTTTCCAGATTTCTGCTGTACCTTGACGGAGTCCTGAACTTCGCTGGAGTCCTGCACATCGTCGGGGGCCTGCAATTCATCTGCAAGCGAGGCGCCCGCTATCACGAGCACCATGAACATAGACAAAATAAAAGAGCGCAACTTCATGTCAATAAAAAAACTCTCGCAAACAAAATCCGGCCCGACGCCCGTTCACGATAGCGACTTCGCCGCCACGTCCCGGTATATTCGTTCCATCTGCGAACTAAAGCAACAGAAGATTACCTTCTTGACTGTTTTCGCCGGGAAGCTCCGGACCGTCCTGACGGCAATTTCGGTTGCAGCTTCCCAGGGGTAGCCGTAGACGCCCGTCGAAATGGCGGGGAAGGCGACCGTCGCACATTCGCTTTCTTCGGCAAGCTCGAGGCAGTTCCGGTAGCAAGATTCCAGAAGTTCGGGTTCCCCGTGAAGCCCGTCCCGATACACGGGGCCCGGCGTATGGATGACGTACTTCGCCGGAAGCCTGAACCCGGGAGTGATTTTCGCCTTGCCCGTTTCGCATCCGTTCAAGGGAATGCACGCGCGAAGGAGTTCAGGACCCGCCGCCCGGTGGATGGCGCCGTCCACGCCGCCGCCACCCAAAAGCGAACAGTTCGCCGCATTCACGATGGCATCTACCGCAAGCGTGGTGATGTCTCCCTGGATAATTTCGATATCAATCATAAGCGCCTCAACGAAAAACTAAATAAAAAAAGTCCGCATGAAAATTAATTTATTTTAATTCGCGGGTAAAAACAACTCCCATAAACAAACACAGCGTAAAACAAGAAACGTGTCGCTAATTTGCATATAACCCGAAACCAATCGCATATGACACGACGTTCCAAATTCCACGTTTCACAAGGAACTTTATTATGCATTTTTTCGTGACTCCTCGCAACAGAAATCAGCAACATCGCTATGTAATGTAAAAATAAATTTTTCGCGAAAAAAAAGAGCTTATATTAAAAAATGGGTCGAACGGCCCAGTAAAAAATTAGCAAGGAGTGGAGCAATGACTAAGAACATTTTAGTGGCGTCTCTCGCCTTTATGGGCGTGGCGCTCGCACAAAACACAGTAAGTAAAACCTTCCTCTGGGATGGCGCAATCGATACGGACGGACGCGTCGTTACCGGCTCGACCGATTCGACATCTGGATGGTGGTTTGAATACAATGATCAAAACAACAAGGGTACCTCGAAATTCGTCTTCCCCGACAGCATCGAAGAAAACGCCTACAGCAACTTCTTCGGTCCGCTTGTCGAAGCTTGCGGAGGCATCAAAGCCAAAGTAGAGCTAAACGATGGATACGAATACCCGTTCGCAGGCCTCGGCTTCAATGTCTGGAGCGAGAACAAAGAGGGCGTGGATATCTCTGCTTGGGGCGGCATCTGCCTCACGTATGAATCTTCTATCGGCTTCGGAGTCGAACTCGCCGTCGAGAACGAGGAAGAGGTGACCAAGTACGACAACTACAAGGCCAACGCCAGCAAGACCTCAAAAGAAACAACTACGGATTTCCCGTGGAGCAAGTTCAAGCAGGGGAACTGGGGCAAGGCTATCGATCAGGAAACAGCCCTGTCGATGATTGCAACCATCAAGCTGAAGTTCGATGGCATTGCAGGTACCAGCGGCGAGTTCAAAATTTCGCAGATTGGCTCGTACTGCAACTGCAAGGAACGTAGCAGCTCCTGCCCGTCCAACGCCATCAGGCATGGCGCTCCGGCAAGTTCCGTCAAGGCGGCACTTTCGGGACGCATGCTGGAATTCATCGGAACGACCTCCCTCGATAAGGCGACCATCGTCGACCTCCAAGGCAAGGTTGTGAAGTCGGCGGCTGCGACGGCGATGGACCTGTCCGCACTCAGGGCCGGCATGTACATGCTGCGCATCGAGGGTCCGGGTATCAACCATTCGGAGAAGATTATCCTGAAGTAACCTGATAGTCTTTCATTACAATTCAACCTGTATTGCACCGTATCTCCGTGCAGTACAGGTTTTCCGTTTAAAAAACAAAAAAGAAATTTATCTTATCGCAATATAAACCTATATTTCTATATGCTGCACACAAGCAGGGGGAATCCATGAAAAAAGAATTTGCTGCTGTGGCGCTCGCCTGCGCCGCTTCCGCGGCCTTTGCGGCAAATACAGTCAACCCGGCATTCCTTTGGGATGCAACTTCCGACGACGGTTGCGATGGGCGCGTAGAAACCGGCTCCACAAAGACAGGCGGGTACTGGTATGAATATAACGACTCAAAGGACGGCGGGACGTCCAAATTGGATGAACCGGATGACTTTGTGTACAAGGGTCAATCGTTCTATTGCCCGGCTTATGACCTGCTCGCTGAACAATATCGCGGATACAAGATGACCGTCAAGTTGGGCGAAGGTTACGAAAAACCGTATGCCGGGTTCGCTTTCAACATCTGGGACGAAGAACAGCAAGGTGCGGACATCACGGCCTGGGGCGGCCTCTGCCTCGAGTATTCCTCGGACCTCGATTTTTCGATCGTTATCGAGGCTGAAAACGAAGGTACCGTAACGGCACTCGCCGACTTTTCGAAAGTTGTCAGCAAGACGGATTCCGTGAAAGTGGTCGACTTCGAATGGAAAGATTTCCAGGGAGCCATGCTGGATTCCGCCACCAAGGCGGCAGTTCTCTCCGACGCGGCAACCGTCAAGCTGCACTTTAGCGGGGAAGCCGGCACCAAAGGCGACTTTTTCTTGAAAAAGGTTGGCTCGCTCGGACAATGCTCCGGTGGTACCGATGCAATCAAGCCGGTCATGGATTCCCGCGTGAACGTATCGCTTTCGGGCCGAATGGTGAATTTCGAAGGGGTAATGCCTTCTGCCGAAGTTACCGTGAGCAACCTCCGTGGCCAGGTCGTCGTGAATTCCACCGCAGCAAGCGCAATGAACCTCTATGCCCTCCCGGCAGGCACCTACACGCTCCGCGTGCAGGGCCCAAATGTTCACTATTCAAAGCAAATTACACTCAGGTAGGGGGAAAAATGAATAGGAAACTCGCTTTCGCGGCGCTCGGTTGCATCGCTACCGCAGTCTTTGCGGCAAATGCAGTCAACCCGACATTCCTGTGGGATGGTTCCACCGACACCGAAGGGCGTGTAATAACGGGTTCACCCGAAGAAACTTCCGGCTATTGGTTCACTTATAACGACGCCAATGACAATGGAACTTCCTTCCTCCAATTCCCTCAAGATTTCGATTTAGATACATACGACTCTTACCCTTTCGGGCTGATGGCTGAGGAATACGGCGGAATCAAGCTCTGGGTGGTGCTGGACGACGGTTACGAATACCCCTACGCCGGGCTCGGCTTCAATATCTGGAACGAGGACCAAGACGGCGCCAACATCACGGCCTGGGGAGGCATCTGCCTCGAGTATTCCTCGGATCTCGATTTTTCAGTCGTCCTCGGCATTGAAGACCAAAAGAACATACTAGCATATAGCGGAGATATTGAGAAGAAGGTCGGCAAAAGTAATTCCCTGACAGTGGTGGACATTCCATGGGAACAATTCTATGGCCTGTTCGGTGGAAAAACTGCTCTTACCCAAGCCGCTGCCATCAAGTTGAAATTTCAGGAGGAGGCCAGCAACAAGACCAAGGGCAATTTCTTCTTGAGGAAGATCGGTTCGCTCGGACAATGCAAGTCCGACCCGGTTATCCCTCCCCGTAACGATGAACTGCGCAAGGTCAATCCGGCATTCCTGTGGGACGCCTCCACCGACACCGAAGGGCGTGTAATAACGGGTTCGCCCGAATGGACTTCCGGCTGGTGGTACGATGTTTACGACCATAACGATGGAGGGAATTCCTACATCACGTATCCGGCAGATTGTGAATTGAATACATATTACAACATCCCTTACGCGCCGATGTTCGAGGGATACGGTGGATTCACGGTTACCGTAGAACTGGGGGAAGTCATAGAGTTGCGCGAAGGCTACCTGGACCCCTATGCCGGAGTCGCCTTCAACATCTGGAACCTTGAGGACAACGGCGACGGTTACGGAGTCGATATTTCCGAATGGGGCGGTTTCTGCCTTGAATACTCCTCGGAAGTCGACTTCTACGTTGAAATCGGTGTAGAGGACGAGCGTACTGTAACGGAGTACAACAATTTCAAGGCGCCAATAAAATCGAGTTCGGATACTGTTCTCGTCGAAGTTCCCTGGGCCAAATTCGCACAGGAATTGGGCTGGGGCAAACAAGCCGACATGGATTCCGTACTCGCCCATGCAGCCATTGTCAGGGTAAAATTTCAAGGGGAAGCCGGTACCAAGGGCAAATTCTTCATGAGTAAGCTCGGTTCGCTCGGAACCTGCGACGGCAGCTTTGCCGCAATCAGGCCGGCCGTAAATTCCCAGGTGAACGTGTCGCTTTCGGGCCGCACGGTGAACTTCGAGGGAGTGGTTCCTTCCGCCAAGGTTTCCGTGATGGATCTCCAGGGCCATATCGTGAAGTCCGCGACCGCGGCCAGCGCGATGGACCTCAGCTCCCTCCCGGTGGGCATCTACATGCTCCGAGTGCAAGGCTCAAACGTTCACTA
>NZ_JAFZKX010000056.1 GCF_017551775.1 Fibrobacter sp.
GCCAACTAGGCGAGCTATCGCCCTAGGCAACATACCCTCCTTGTGCAGGTCGAGGACTCTTTGCCATTCTTCTTCTGTGTGTATTTTTGTCATGCTAGCCTCTAAAGTTGTGTCTAACTTTTGGGGTTCACATCAGGCGAAGGGGTGGAGAGCAACGTAGTGCGAGCCAGGGGGACCCCTCCCCCTCCATCCACTCAAAAAAGCCCCTTCTCACAGGCATTTCCGGCAACTAGTAACAAATTACTAGCGACGATTTTTCTACATTTGACCCGCAACTAAATGCGTATTAATGCCTTATTAAGGGATTACAGATGAACAAACATAAATTCGGCATGCGAGAATTCTTTATTCTCCTCGTCATTGCACTCTCGGCCTACACTGTTTGGCCCTCTATCCAGGTTCACACCAAGAAGGGCGAAGAGCAGAAGGCCTTCCTCAAGGAAAACCCGAAACTTGCAACTAGGTCCATCAACTTCGGCCTTGACCTCGCGGGCGGTACGAGCATCACGCTCCAGATCGACCCGTCCGGCCTCAAGGAAGATGACGATATCAAGGACATCCAGGCCCAGTCCCTGGAAATTATCCGTAACCGTGTTGACCAGTTCGGTCTTTCCGAACCGCAGATTTCTCCCTCCGGCGACGACCGCATCCTGGTCGAACTTGCCGGCGTGGATGATTCTACCGCCAAGTCGCTCGTGGGTTCTACCGCAAAGCTTGAATTCAAGATTCTCGCTGAATCTGAAAAGTTCAACACGACGCTCACCCTCATCGACCAGTACCTGACCCGTCAGACTACCGACGTGACCGCCGGCGACTCCGCCGCTACGGACAGCGCCGCCGTCAAGGACTCCACGGTCGCCGCCGCCGATACCGCAAAGCAGCTCTCCGATGAAGAACTCCTGAGCGGAAACGTCGCTACCGCCGAAGCCCCGAAGGCCGAAGACTCCGCCAAGACGGAAGAAACCGAAGCCGCACCGGCATCCGCGGTCGGGAAGGCTCTCAGCGCCTACTACATGAACGTCGGCAACGGTGGTTTCATCGCCGAAGAAGATATCGAGAAGGTCAAGAAGCTCCTCGAACTCGACGGTGTCAAGAAGCTCATCCCGCGTGACGTGAACTTCGCCTTCGGTAGCGGTCTCGAAAAGATCAAGAACGACTCCCCGGTGAAGGCCAAGCGCCTCTACTTGCTCAAGCGCCGCGCCGAAATGGGCGGTGACGATATCGTGAACGCCCAGCCGCACCGCATCTCTGACGGTGTGAGCGCCGGTGAAATCGCCGTGACCCTCAAGTTCGGCGGCATCGGTCCCAAGAAGTTCTCCGCTGTCACGGCCGCCAACGTCGGCAAGCAGATGGCCATCGTTCTTGACAACCAGGTCATCAGCGCCCCGCGCATCAACGAACGCATCCCGAACGGCGACGCCCAGATTACCGGTCTCGACGACATGGCCGAAGCCAACCGCCTCGCTGTCGTGCTCCGCGCCGGTGCCCTCAAGGCCCCGATGAAGATTATCGAAAGCCGTACCGTCGGTGCCACCCTCGGTGAAGAAAACATCGTCCAGGGCTTCGGTTCCGGTGCCATCGGTCTTATCCTCTGCTTGGTGTTCATGGTGGCCTACTACCGTCTCGGTGGTTTCATCGCGAGCATCGGTATGTTCATCAACACCCTCGTGACCGCCGCCGTGATGTCCGTGTTCAACGCGACCCTCACGCTCCCCGGTATCGCGGGCTTCATCCTCGTCGTGGGTATGTCGCTCGACGCGAACGTGATTATTTACGAACGTATCCGTGAAGAACTCAAGGCAGGCCTCACCGCTCGTGCAGCCGTCGCCAAGGGTTACGAACGCGCATTCGGCGCCATCTTGGACTCCAACTTGACGACCGTTCTCACTGGCCTTATCCTTTACAAGATCGGTACCGGTTCCGTGAAGGGTTTCGGTCTTACGCTTACTATCGGTATTCTCACTTCTCTCTTCTGCGCCATCACGCTCACCCGCGCCATCCTCGACTGGAAGCTCGCCAAGCGTGACGCCACGACGCTCTCTATCGGTAACGGTTTCAAGGCCATCAACGAAGCGAACCTCCCGATCATCCCGAACCGTCGCAAGTTCGGCATCATCTCGCTCGTTCTCATCGTGGCAAGCCTCGCCTGCATCGTCGTGAAGGGATTCGACTTCAGCATCGACTTCACTGGTGGTCAGGTTTACACCATCCAGTACCAGGACGACGCCAAGCACGAAAAGGACCTGAGCAAGGCACTCTCCGCTGCCGGCATTACGGGCACGAAGGTCCGCTCTCTCGGCGGTACTTCTGCCAACTCCTACCAGGTTAGCATGCGCGCTTCCGAAGACGCCCAGTTCGAAGTCAAGATGGCAGACGCCTTCAAGAAGGCCGGTCAGGAATGCGTCATCGTGGCCAAGGACAACGTCGGTCCGACCATCGGTAAGGAACTCCGCTTCAACGCGATCCTTTCCGTGATCCTCGCCTGGATCGGCATCCTGCTCTACGTGTGGTTCCGCTTCGGTAAGTTCGGTCTCGGCTTCGGTGTTGCCGCAGTGCTCGGCCTCGTGCACGATACCATCATCACGCTCGGCTTCATCTCCGCCTTCAGCCTCTCCTTCGACGGCGCCCTGATTGCCTCGCTCCTCACGATGATCGGTTACTCCGTGAACGACACCATCGTTAACTTCGACCGCATCCGTGAAAACACCCAGGTGTTCGGTTCCGCGAACTTCGGCGAGACCATCAACAAGTCCATGAACCAGTGCTTCAGCCGTACGGTGGTCACCTCTCTCACGACCTTGTTCGTGTGTGTGATCCTCGCCGTGAAGGGCGGTTCCTCCATCCGCGACTTCGGTCTCGTGCAGTGCTTCGGTATCCTCATCGGTACCTACTCCTCCGTGTGCATCTGCTCGCCGATCGTTCTCTGGTGGTCCAACCACTTCAAGAAGGGCGTGTAATAGCGACCAATCAATAGATTTCAAGAAGCCTCGGCATTGCGCCGGGGCTTTTTTGTATATATATTCCTAGTAAGGAGAATTCAGCATGAAACCCAGTTGGAAAGCTATCGCGATTCCCGCAATCGCTTTTTTTGCGGGCTGTAGCAACGTCGACACGATTGCGCAACTGCCCGACGACGATACCGCTGATTCAACCGAGAGTTCCTCATCGAACGCGCAGGCCGTCGACAAGTCTTCTGATTCAAAAGAATCATCTAGCGCACTGACCTGTTCGTCAAGCCAGCTGGAAAGTTCATCGAGCGTGCCCGCAAGTTCGTCAAGCACCCCTGCAAGCTCATCGAGCATGCCTGCAAGTTCATCGTTCGAAGAAAAGCCCGTCAGCAGTTCCTCCGCTGCACTCGACTGTTCTTCCGACACGTCCTGGCGGTGGTGCGTTCCGAAGGAAAGATACTTCAATCAAAATCTAGAGTACGGTACCCTAACCGACAATCGCGACGGCCGCACCTACAAGACCATTCTGATAAACGGCCTCACCTGGATGGCCGAAAATTTGAACTACGGCGACAGCGTCGCGACAAGCAGCCTGAAAGGAAACAGCTGGTGTTACAACGACAATCCGGCGCATTGCGAGGTGACGGGGCGCTTGTACACCTGGGCTGCGGCACTCGCAGCTTGCCCCTCAGGCTGGCACTTGCCAACAATAAGCGAGCTGGAATATCTCAATCCCGCAATTACGGGAAAAGAGGATTTAATCAAGTCCGCAATCGGATGGTACAAAGACGATTATGCCAACCGCAACGGAAACAACGCTTTAGGCTTTTCCGCACTACCCGCTGGTATTAGAACCGCCCAATCGGGAGAGTTCGCGCATGTCGGCGACCATACCGCCTACTGGAGCTCAACCATAGGCAAAGACGGCAAATCCTACTCTACGATGTTCATGAACGGCAACCCCTATCAAAATGTTTACCCCAAAGAGGACCGGAACACCGGAATCTCTGTCCGCTGCGTCATGGATATAGACAAGACGCTCCCCGGCTGGAGTTGGGATGTGCCGAAAGAAGCGCGATTCAATCCGAATGTCGCCTACGGCAGCATGACCGACGAACGAGACAACAAGGTCTACAGGACCGTCAAAATCGGCAACCGGACATGGATGGCCGAAAACCTGAACTATGCGGACAGCGTCAAGACCCCAAGCCTGAAAGGCAGAAGCTGGTGCCACGACAATATTCCGGCCCGTTGCGATATAGCGGGACGCCTGTATTCCTGGACGGCCGCCGTCGACTCCGTAGCACTCCCGACAAATCATCAGGAATGCGAAGAAAACACGGACTGCTATTTACCGGAAAAGTGGCAAGGCATTTGTCCCAACGGCTGGCACCTGCCCGACTCAACAGAAATGCTAGAACTGATCGCAGAAGCGGGAGGACCATTGTTGGCAGGAAGGAAACTCAAAGCGACAAACGGTTGGAATGGGCATACCCTCCGCTCGCAAATTTGGGACGTAAATGACTCATTCTACGTCTACGGCAACGGAACGGATGACTTCGGCTTTTCCATATTGCCAATCGAAGAAGCAAACAACCGACAGCATGCCGACGGCTCTATCAACACGTCATTTTATGATTATGGTTCCTCGGCAAGTTTCTGGTTTAACGGCACGTGTCACAATGAATGGTGCAACATCATGAGATTGTACTCAACAGATGATATATCTAACCCTACAAAAACATCATCCAAAAAAATAATCGGCAGGTCCGTTCGCTGCGTCAAGGACTAATTTTGGTGGTCCAGCCCCTTCAACATTTTCCCCGACTTCGGTCGGGGATTTTTTTTGCGTATTCCAGGAATACCCGAGGCGTATTCCAAATTGATGATTTTTTAGCACTTTCTGTAAAAATGGTAAAATTCGCATAAAATCGCAATTTATGTACACTTTTCGACATAGGGGAGTATATATTTGTCTTGTGAAGGACATCATTGAATATACGGATTACCGCAAGTTCATCCAGGATTACTACGACGAGCGCAAGCGTTGCTCGGCATTTTCCTGGCGCGAGTTTGCGCAGGCCGCAGGCTTCTCGTCGCCTGTCTACTTGAAGTATATTTGCGATGGAAAGAAAAACCTCAGTATCGGGGCGGCCGGCTCGGTGGCTAACGCCATGGGCCTTGCCGGTTTCGAAAACTCATATTTCGTCTTGATGGTCTCGTACGCCCATGCGAAGGGGGACGCCGCGAAGCGTGCCGCCTTCGAGGAACGATGCGCACTGGCGCGCGCACACAAGGTGCATATGCTCGGGGGCGACGAGTTCGATTACTTTAAATCGTGGAAGAATCCGGTATTGCGCGAACTGGCTCCGCATATGCCCGGAGCAAAGCCCCTCGAAATGGCGAGAGCCTGCGAACCGGCGATTACCGCGGCCGAGGTCTCCGAGACGCTCAATTTATTGGTGAAGCTGGGACTCCTGAAAAGAGACAAGAACGGCAATTACCGGCAGACGGAAAAGTCCGTCTCGATGAGCCGAGTAGACGCCGTTTCCATGGTCGCCAGCGATATGCAGCGCCAGATGGGCGAACTTGCGATAAAGGCTTTAAATTTGCCGCTTTCGGAACGCAGCATGTCGGGGACTGTCCTTGGCCTTACGCGCAAGTCCTATGAACAGATAAAAAAGGAAATCGTCAGTTTTCGCCGCCGTGTCGCAGCAATCGCGACACAAGACGACAAAACGGAACGGGTGTACCGCCTGAACGTGCAACTGTTCCCGATGAGCAAAGCATTGAACGAAAAATTTAAAGATGAGGGGACAAAATGAAAAATAGTTTGCTTAAAACCATCAAGAAAGGTCTGAATTCAGTCTTGTCACTAGCTTTCATTTCGATTGCCGTGACGGCGTGTTTCGACGGCTATGCAGGAGGCTCTTCGGACGATGAGGGCATTATCGCCATCTCCAACAAGTCGGTGGCGGGTGTTTCGCAAAAGGGGCCCTTCATGAAGGGGTCTACGGTGACCGTACAGGAACTGGCCGGAAAAACGCTCACGCAGACCGGCAAGAGTTTCAAGGGCACCATCAAAAGCAACAAGGGTGACTTTGTAATCAACAACATCAATCTAAAATCGCAGTATGCAATTCTCGAGGCTACAGGGTATTACCGTAGTGAAACCGGCTATGATTACAACGAGCCTTCTTCGGGAATGATAACGCTTCGTGCGCTGACGGACCTTTCCAACAGGAATACGGTGAACATCAACATACTCACGCACCTGGAATTCGACCGCGTGATGTACCTGGTGGAAAAGGGGCTAAGTCCGCAAAAAGCCAAGAATCAGGCCGAAGCAGAAATTTTCAACGCTTTCGGAATCCATGGTGAATTTGCAAGTCCCGAAGACTTGGATATTTTCCGTGAGGGTGAAGGGAATGCAGCATTGCTCGCCATCAGCATACTGATGCTCAATGAATTTTCGGAGGCTGAATTCACCGAATTCGCAGCCAATTTCGCCGCAGACATCGAGACCGACGGTACATGGGACAACGACTCCTCGAAGGCAAGACTTGCTGGATGGGCGAAAAATCACGACAGAAGTCTTTCGGGAATCCGTAAAGATATAGAAGAGTGGGATTTGGGCCCCGTTCCTAATTTTGAAAAATATGTGCGCAACTTCTGGTACATGATCTTTGGCTTTGAGGAATGCGGTGCCGAACAAGAAGGCTTAATGTCGGCTATAAAAAACGATTCTCTTTGTGAAATATTTTTCACAAAACAGGAAGAAGAGTATTATTCTCGCACGATTTGGGTCTGTGACCCTAGCGAACGCTTTGTTTGCAGGAACGGTATTTGGGATGAGGCGAGCGAATTTGAGAGCGACTTTTTCGGCACAGGCAAAATCAAAGGTGGCGAAGATGGCGAAATTTTTGTGGGAGTAAAAACAGGATCGTATTACGTGTATGATGATAGTTTGAAGAAATGGGTGCTGAAATTCGCTATTGAAGATGATGAAGACCTTATTTATGTTCCCAGATTCGCTTACGCCGATTTACTGACAATGGGTGTAGGGTGTACACTTAAACGAAATGGTGAAATGAGAATAAGCCAGGAAGGAGAGTATCGTATATGCAAAGATTCCTACTGGAAGACTGCAACCGAATTAGAGATCGATACTTATGGAGAATCGTGTTCCACGGAAACAGAGGGCGTTGTTGTTTTAGGAGCAGCAACTAGCAGCAACAAATACTATTGTTCACGAGGGAAGTGGATTAGCATGACCAATGGTTGGAACTGGGCCGTTCCGCAAGAGCTTCGCCTAAACCCGGATATCGTTTATGATAGCATAACGGACGAACGAGATGGTAGGGTCTATAAGACTGTCAAGATTGGCAACCAGACTTGGATGGCGGAAGATCTGAGTTACACCGATGCCACCGAAACACGTATTTTGAATAACAATTTTCTGTGCGTCGACAGCATGCGCTATATATGGGATTATAAAAGTAATATAGACTATCCTGGGGGAATGTATTTCATAGCGGATTCCTTTTCTACCGATGTGAGAGGGTGTGCTTATACTTGGATGGCAGCCATTAACTCGATAAAGTTAGAGAAAGATGCAGACAACCCCTTGGTTGGCAACTTAAAAACCACATGTGCTTTGGCAAGCCGCCGAGTGCAGGGAATTTGTCCTGACGGCTGGCACCTTCCCAATAACGACGAATGGAGCGAATTGATTACTGCTGTGGGGGGCGTCGAGACAGCTGGTAAGGCTCTAAAGTCGCAAACTGGGTGGAACAAAAAAAGCAATGGTTCGGATGACTTCGGTTTCTCCGCGCTTCCTGTGGGCTGGAGCAATGAAAGAGCCTATGGAGGAGGATCGGCCGACGCAGCAAGCAAAGGTGGCGAGCTAGCCTTTTTCTGGAGCGTTTCCGAGAATGTCGAGGACTGTACAAAGACTTACTATATAGTACTCAATACAGGAAATTCAATATTCCTTTATGGCGACGACAAGTCTAATCGTAAATTATCAAAAGCAATCCGCTGCGTCAAAGACTAATTTTTTACTATATGGCGCTCTTTCTGAACGCATATAGCGCGGCTCGGCAGCGACAAATTATTCAAATAGTTTGTCGCTCCACCCGCCTTTTACTATATTTGAACCCGTTCGATCAAAGGGGGCACCATGCTCAAGTATTACAAAATCGAATCGGGTCGCATCGCAGTCGCCCCGAACGAAGATGCAGCTGACATCGTCATCATGGGCTCCCTCAGCCAGGAACAACGCAGCGTCCTGGTCAAGGAATACGAGATTACCGAGCATACCATCGCCTCCGCATTCGACTCCGACGAGCTTTCCCGTATCGAATACGACGACGATTTCACCACGATAGTGTTCAAGAAGCCTAAGAACTACTCCGCGGCCGACAACTTCCAGTTCCGCGTGGAATCCTTCGGCATATTCATCTTCAAGGACTGGGTGCTGCTCCTGACCGACAGCGACATTCCCGTGATGGACGAGCGCCGCTTCTCCAAGATCGAGAGCCTGAACACGTTCGTACTGCGAGTGCTGAGCTACGCGATATCGCACTTCAACGAGCACCTGCGCATCATCAACCGCATCAACGACGACCTGGAGTTGCGCCTCAACACGTCGATGGAAAACAAGTACCTGCTCTCCATGTTCAGTCTGAACAAGGGCTTGATTTACTACGTGAGCGCACTCAACAGCAACGACACGCTGTTGCGCAAACTGCAACTGGGCCGAAGCCTCAACTGGACGGAGGCCGAACGGGAACTGCTCGAAGATATCCAGATTGAAAACGGCCAGAGCCTACAACAGGCAAACATCTACGCGAACATTTTGACGTCCATGATGGATGCGCGCGCAAGCGTCATCAACAACAACGTGAACCAGCTGATGAAGAACTTGACCATCGTGACGATTTCCATATCGCTCCCGACGTTCTTCGCAAGCTTGTTCGGCATGAACGTGAAGCTCCCCTTCGGCATGAACGGCGACGCGGGCATCGGTTCGCCCATCGCGTTCTGGGGCATCATCGCGGTCTGTATCCTGTCGGTGGTGGTGTTCCTCGCCTTCTGGATGCGAAGGAAATAGCCACTTCGTGGCCATTTTAAGCTACTAGTTCCAAGTTCTGAATTACTGAGGTTGCTTCGCAACAGTTCCGAGTTCTGAATTACTAGTTACTAGGATTTCTTATAGCGAGAAGTTTCTTGATAAAAGCTATACTAGTAACTAGTAACTGCCACGAAGTGGCCCTAGTAACTAATAACTGCACCGCAGGTGCTAGTTTCCGCGGTCGCTCATGCTCGAGAACATGGCGACAATCTCTTCGGTAAACTTGTTCTTCGGGAACTTCTCCGCAATCTCGAGCGCACGCTCCAGGTGCTCCTGAGCCTCGGTCTTCGCCTTGTCGAAGCTCTTCTTCGCATTCAGGCGCGCGATGATCTCGGCAGCGACACCCTCTTCGGATGCCCTACGGATAAAAGCTTCCATCTCGCCGCGTTCCGCGGCGTCGCAATCCTCGAAGTAGTACAAGAGCGGAAGCGTTATAAGCCCGTTCGAGAGGTCCGTGAACTTCGCCTTGTCCAGATTCTTCGAACCGTAGCCGTAATCGAGGAGGTCGTCAATAATCTGGAAGGCAAGCCCGAAGTGGGCGCCCATCTTGGCACATTCGTCCACAAGCGACTCGTCGAAGCCGGCCATGATTCCGCCCAGGCGCGACGCGGCCTCGATGAGCGCGGCCGTCTTGCGGTCGATAATCTCGTTGTACATGGCCCTGGAAAGCGTCATCTCGCCACAGTGGTCCAGTTCCATGATTTCGCCCACGATAAGCTTGTCGGCCGCATCGGAAATGATTACGGGCACGTTGCGCGCGGTCTCGTCAATGACGCAGCGCATGGACTGCGAAAGCACGTAGTCGCCCACGAGCACGGCCACCTGCGTCCCCCACTCCTTGTGAGCGGTCATCTTGCCGCGGCGCACTTCCGTACCGTCGATGATATCGTCGTGCACGAGGCTTGCAAGGTGCAAAAGTTCCACGCTCGCGCAGGCATGGGCCACGCGGTTCTTGTCGGGCGCAGTTTCCCCGCAGTTCGCGATAAGGCACAGGAGCGTCGAGCGGATGCGCTTGCCCTTGCGGCCAAACAGCGACACGAGGCGGTCAGAAATTCCCGCAGGTGCTTTCTCGGCCACCTGCATAATGACCTGCTCGGTCAGTTCAAGCTGTTCCTGGACGAGCCCGCGGGCTTGTCCCAGAACCACCTGGAAATCGGCTTTTGTCGGACTCATGCTAGATATCCAAATCGTTCAGGACCTTGTAGGCGTTCGTCTCGATGAACTTGCGGCGCGGTTCCACGTCTTCGCCCATGAGCATGCTGAAAATCTGGTCGGCGAGAACGGCGTCTTCCACGTAGCACTGCTTGAGGAAGCGGCTCTTCGGGTCCATCGTCGTCTCGTTCAGCTGCTCGGCAGACATTTCGCCAAGACCTTTGAATCGCGTGATGGTCACGTTCTTCTTGTCTTCGACTTCGGCCATGGCCTTGTCCTTTTCCACTTCGTCGAACAGGTAGCGTTCCTTCTGGCCCACCTTCAGCTTGAACAGAGGCGGCATAGCCAAGAAGATGTGCCCGGCATCGATAAGCGGGCGCATGTAGCGGAAGAAGAACGTGAGGAGGAGCGTCTGGATGTGGGATCCGTCCACATCAGCATCGGTCATGATGATGATCTTGTTGTAGCGCAGCTTCTCGATCTTGAATTCGGTGCCGATACCCGTACCGATGGCGTTCACCAGGTTCTGGATTTCCTCGGTATCGAGCACGCGGTGCAGGCTTGCCTTTTCCACGTTCAAGATCTTGCCGCGCAGCGGGAGGATGGCCTGGAATTCGCGGTTACGTCCGCTCTTCGCGGAACCGCCTGCGGAGTCACCCTCGACAATAAACATTTCGCATTCCTTCGGGTCGCGGCTACTGCAGTCCGCGAGCTTTCCCGGAAGGCCGCCGCTTTCGAGCACGTTCTTGCGGCGAGCGAGGTTACGGGCACGGTGAGCGGCTTCGCGAGCGAGCGCCGCATTGTACACCTTGTCCAAAATCACCTTGATGGCGTTCGGATTTTCCTGGAAGTATTCTTCCAGCTTAGCGCCGAACGCGGAGTTCACGTAGCTCGCGATTTCGGAGTTGCCGAGCTTGCGCTTGGTCTGGCCTTCGAACTGCGGCTGAGAAACCTTGATGGCGATGACGGCGGTAAGGCCTTCGCGGATATCGTCGCTCGTGATCTGGGCTTCTTTCTTGCCCTTGGGCATTTCTTGTGCGAACTTGCCGATGACGCGGGTAAGGGCCGTCTTGAAGCCCGTCACGTGTGTACCGCCGTCATAGGTATTTACGTTGTTCACAAAGCTGAAGAAGTTTTCCTGATAGCCGTCGTTGTACCACATGGCGACCTCGAGCGGGTATTCGCCATTGGGCAGCACCAGGTGGATGGGTTCACTGAACAGCGGAGTGCGGTGTTCGTCCACGTAGCGCACGAATTCGGAGACGCCGCCCGGGAAGCAGAACGTATCGCTCACCTTGTTTTCGGGGTCGCGCTCGTCGGTAAGAGTGAGCCTAAGCCCGCTCATGAGGAAGGCGAGTTCGCGGAAGCGCGTGGCCAGCGTATCGTACACGTAGACCGTCTCGCTGAAAATCGTATCGTCCGGGTAGAACTCGACGCTCGTGCCGGTCGTACCGTCGGAAGGCCCGACATCGACCTGCGGGCCGCAGGGGATACCGCGGGAGAATTCCTGCTTCACGACGCGGCCATTGCGGCGCACCGTAACCACGAGCTTGTTCGAAAGCGCATTCACGCAGCTCACGCCCACGCCGTGCAGGCCTGCAGAAACCTTGTACGAATTGCTGTCGAACTTGCCGCCCGCGTGGAGCTTGGTCATCACCACCTCGATGGTGCCGATGTGTTCCTTCGGGTGGATATCCGTCGGGATGCCGCGCCCGTTGTCGGTCACGCGGATGCCGTTGCCCGGCAAAATCGAAATTTCGATATGGTTGCAGAAGCCAGCGAGAGCCTCGTCGACGGAGTTGTCCACGACTTCCCACACCAAGTGGTGGAGTCCTCGGATATCGGTCGACCCGATGTACATGGCGGGGCGGACACGCACTGCTTCCAGGCCTTCGAGGACGGTAATGCTCGAACCGCTGTACGCCTCTTCAGCCTTCTTCAATTCTTCAGATTCTTCTGCCATATATCCTCTAAAAACATCTCATAGAATTCGCACGGGAACCCACGTTCAGGCAAAGCGAATCGCCTGTATAAACGGCTCTCCGAGCAGCGTATTACACCTGTCAATAATAGCTTTTTTTTGCAAGAAAAGTTCGCTCCGCCAGGCCGAAGAAGCGGCCTTCAGCACCAGCGTCCGCTTGTCCAATTTCACGATTTCCACATGGGGCAAAACGGCCTTCCCGACGATGTCCCCGAAGTGTTCCGAAATGGTCTGGAGGTGCATGTTTTCGTCGATGCGTGTCTTCTTCAGCACGCGTTCCAGAAGCACGCTCACGTCCATGACGCGTTCGCCTGTAAACCCGTATCCTTTCCGCTTTTTTTCTGGCATGGAGCTACACGAGCAGGAGTTTCGAAAGCGTGAAACCGCCGATGAGAATGCTTGTCATACCGGCCACCACGGTGGCCTTGGTGCTCTTGCCCACGCCCTCGGCACCGCTATGGGTGAAGAACCCGAAGAAGCAGGCGTAGCTCGAAATAAAGTAGCCGTAGAGGGTCGCCTTGATGAGGCCCACCACCAAGTCCCAGTTGTGGTAGAACATGCGCACGCCGTAGAAGAACACCGACCACGAGACTTCCTTGTAGAGGTGCGCGACTTCGTAGCCGCCGGCGATGCCGATAAAGATGCTTATGACGGTGAGCGTCGGGAGCATGACGACCGTTGCGATGAGGCGCGGCGCCAGCAAGAACTTGTAAGGGTTCAGGCCCAATACCTTGTACGCATCGAGCTGCTCGGTCACGGCCATCGTCCCGAGTTCGGAACACATCGAGGCGCCGATACGGCCGGCAAGCACCATCGCCGTAAGGATGGGGCAGAGTTCCACCATCACCGACTTGCCCACAGCCATGCCCACGAACATCATCGGGATCATGTCACCGAACTGGTAGGCTAGCTGCCACGACATGATGGCGCCAGTCGCAAGCGACGCGGCAAACACCACGGGGATACTCGTCACCCCCACGCGGTGCATCTGTTCCACCGTCGTGTGAAGGTTAGAGAATGCACCGGGAATATTCTTGAAAAGTTCCCACACGAACTTGAGGTAATTCCAGACCGTGCGCAGGAACCTTTTCTCGAAACGCCCGAGGGCTTCCGCTATGGCATTCATCACGTTCACAGACGAGGCCTATTTCTTTTTCTTCTGTTTGGGCTTCGCGGCCAGCGGGTGCTTGCCCGGGCCCGAAATCGTCTTCTTGAAGAGGGCGTCGTTGGAAAGGTACTTGATGGCTTCCTTCAGCTGCTCGTCGCGCTTGAGCGAGAAAGCCGTGCTCACGGAATCGCCGACCATCGCGGTCAGGAGTTCGCGCTTGATGCCGTCCTTGATGTAATCCTTGTTTTCGTCGAACTGGGCGTCACGCTTGTTCTCGAGGGCCTTGCGCATTTCGGTAAGGCGCTTCGAAAGCGTCGTGTCCGTAACCGTCTTCGAGCTGTCGCCCATGTAGTTCTGTTCGGCGACGATGCTCTTCTCGAGCTGGTCCACGCCCACGAGAGCGTTGCTCTTCACCTTCACGAAGTTCGTGTCCTTCATGCAGAATTCCTTGAACTGCGTGTACAGGGAATCCGGCACGACCCAGTTGGCGTCCATCTTCACGCCGGCCTTGTCGAGCATGGGGCGGACCTTCACGGCGAACTTGAAGTACATCGCCATGCGTTCCTGCACCTGCACCACCCACGGCATCGGGGAAAGTTCCACGTCCACGTCGGGCTTGATACCGCCACCGCCGAACATCATGCGGCCGTTGTTGGTATAGAACGTATCGCGCGACACGGTATCCTTCTTCACGGAATCCGCGGATGCGCCTTCCTCTTCTTCGGCAGGTTCCTCTTCTTGCAGCTTGAGGCCCTTGATGCCGTTTTCGGGCTTGTTGATGCAGCGGCCGAACGGCAGGTAGTAGAATGCCGTCGTGAGCTTCAGGGCGTTGCCCTGGTTATCGAGCGGGAAAATAGTCTGCACGGAACCCTTGCCGAACGAGGTCTTGCCGACCACGAGCGCGCGGTCCCAGTCCTGGAGAGCGCCGGAAACAATTTCAGCGGCACTTGCGGAACCCTGGTTCACGAGGACCGCCATGGGCACCTCGGGGCCGATCATTCCGTCACGGCGGGCGCGGCTTTCGGTGCGCTGCGTACGGCCGAGCGTAGACACGATCACGTTCCCCTGCTTGAGGAAGAGTTCGCTAATCTCGATGGCCTGGTTCAGGAGTCCGCCCGGGTTGTAGCGCACGTCCAGAATAAGCTTCTTCATGCCCTGCTTCTTGAGGCCGCGGATGGCGTTTTCCACGTCGCTCGTGGTCTTGTCGCTGAAGGTGGCGAGCTTGATGTAGCCGATATCCTTCGTGACCATGCCGTAATACGGCACCGCATGCACCACGATTTCAGCACGGGTAATGGTGAAATCCATCAGGTCGGGAACGCCTTCGCGCTGGATGGAGACCGTCACGTCGGTGCCGATCTTTCCGCGGAGCTTGCTCACGGCGTCGTCGAGGGAAAGGCCCTTCGTGTCCTTGCCGTCAATCTTACGGATACGGTCGCCCGCACGGATGCCGAGCCTGAAGGCGGGCGTTCCGGAAAGCGGGGAAATCACGGTAAGCACGTTGTCGCGCAGGCTGATGGTAATGCCCACGCCGCCGAACTTGCCTTCCATGGAGACCTTGAGGCCTTCGTAGTCCTTCGGGGTGAACACCGTCGTATGCGGGTCCAGAATGTCGCGGATGCCGTTCAAGGCGGCATCGGTCAGTTCCGTGGGGTTCACGTCTTCCACGTACTTGCGGTTGACTTCGGAAAGGACCTTGTTCAGGCGAGAAACTTCATCGTAAAAATCGCCGGGAGGAGTCTTCGAGTCGCCCGCGGCGAGAGTCAGGGAGGCCGCGGAAAGCGCGACCACAAGAGAATTGCGTAAATTCATCATATTGAAAACCATATGCGTTAAAAATACAATTTCACGGGGCCAAAGTTCGGACAGAAGCGGAAAAAACCGGCCTTTAAAAGACCGGTTTTTAGGATAAAAGGAGAGAGAAAAAGAAAATCAGGCGGCTTCGTTCAAAATCCGATGAATTTGTTCAGTCTTGAGCTTAGCCAAAGCGGATTCCTTGAGCTGGCGGACCCTTTCCTTGGAAAGCCCGACCATCGGGGCGACTTCCTTGAGGTTCAAGTCCGAATCCATAGCGAATCCGAAGTAAAGTCTTAAGATATCGAGCTCCTGCTCGGTAAGGTTGTCGCGCATCACCTTCTGGAATACATCAGAGCGGTTTTTGCGTTCGGCAAGCTTGTCGGTGCGGGAGGCCGAAGCGATAGTGTCACCGAGAGTCGCGTCGCCGTCTTCGCTGACGGGAGTATCGAGGGACTTGGCGCGGTTATCCATCATGAGAACCTTCTCGATGGCTTCGCCCTTGTACTTCGATACGCCGGCAAGGCTTTCCGGGTCGAGAACGTAGCTGCCGCCCACGACCTGGCGGAGTTTGCCGCCCTTCTTCGCGAATCTGCGGAGCACGAGTTCCTTTTCGGCGCTGATGCGGACCATGCGGCCCTTCTCGGCGATGGCGCGGGTGATGTTCTGGCGGACCCACCACACGGCATAGCTGATAAACTTGATTTTCTGCTTCGGGTCGAAACGGCGGGCGGCTTCCATGAGGCCCATGTTGCCTTCGCTGATAAGCTCGCACACATCGAGTCCCTGACCCTTGTAGAGGTTGGCGATATTCACCACGAAGCGGAGGTTGGACTTGACAAGCATATCCATGGCCTCGCGGCTACCCTGCCTGATCTTCGCGAGCAGGAGAGTTTCCTGTTCCCTAGTGAGCAGAGGATATTTTGAAATATCGTTCAGGTACTGGAAGTACACATCCCTTTCTTCCCTGTTGCGCGTATTCATCATCATAATATTACCTCTGTCGTTACGGGTTCGTGGTTCGTTGTTCTTTACATGTTCAAATTTACCTCCGTAACGCCCTGACTGTGTCAGTATCGAGAATGGGGCTTGCAAAAGTTAAATTGTATTTTTGTCGTTTTTTTTTGCACTTTCGTCATGAATTTGTCACGGCAGGCCTTTAAAAAAGGGTTTTTTGACTTATTTTTGGGTATATGACCATAAAAAGGACCGCAAAAGCCGTTACAAAACTACTCGAAAGCAACCGCGAAACGCTCGAGGGAATGCAAGAAGCAAGCTTCCTGCGCAGCGAGAAGATCATCAACGACCTTCTCCGTGAAGAGAAGAAGAGTTTCAACTACCCCATTCCCCCATTCGTCCCGCTGCTGCTGATCTGGATATTCATACTCCTGTTCCCGCTGGCCACTTTTCTCGATCCTTCCGTCATTACCTCCCCCAAGATTAACGCGAGGGGAGTCGTAGGCTTCTACGTTCCCTTCTGCACCACGACGCTCATCTTCTTTCTCAACCAGAAGTTCCTCGTCCCGAGTTGCGTATTCAAGAAGCACTACATACCCTTCGTCATCCACAACGCAATACTTGTCATAGGCGCCATCTTTGTTCGCGAAGTCGCATTCTTCCTTCTCGAACGCAACCCCGGCGAAGGCATTGCCTACTTCTTCACCTCGTACTGTTTCTCCAACATGAAGGGAGGGCACTTCTCCTTCATTACGGTCATATTGTTCTCCATTCTCGTTGGATTCGTCTGCGGCATCAGCATTTTGTACAACATTGTTCTTAGGCATACCTTGCGAGCGTTCCTGCAACGCGAACAGAAAAGCATGGCCCTGCAATACGAACTCGACTTCCTCAAGAACCAGCTGAGTCCGCACTTCTTGTTCAACACGCTGAACAACATCTCGGCACTTATCCAGTTCGACCCCAAGCGCGCCGAAGAAGCCATGGCAAAACTATCGAAGCTCCTGCGCGTGATGCTCTACCAGACATCGGACAGCACCATCCCCATAAAGGAAGACATCGACATCTTAAAGAAATATGCCGACCTGGAAAAGCTCCGGCTTGACAGCAGCTACGATTTGCAATTCAACGTGGACCTCGAAAACGAAGACTTCCAGATAGTGCCGCTCATCGCGATGCCGCTCGTGGAAAACGCCATCAAGCACAGCGTGAACCCGAACGGGAAAAGTTTCGCGCACATCAGCATAGAACAGAAAGGCTGCGGAGTACAGATCCATACCGAAAACTCGAATTTCCCGCGCAAGAAGAAATCGAACGAAGGCGGGCTCGGGCTTGCCACCTTCACAAAGCGCCTCGACCTGACCTACCAAGGACGCTACGAATACAAGACCGAAGTCGTCGACAACGTCTACAAGGCGACTTTGATATTAGTCAGCGAAAAAACGACCTAAGCAGGTGATTAATCGGCAAAAGCGCCGATTTCGATAAAAATTTTCTCCAGAATCCTCCTTTACGGGGGATTTTCGTTTATATAGTTTTGAACTTACTACATTCAGGTTCCCCGGAAAATCCAGCCGATTGTTCCCGCGGGGCTTAGGCAATGGCCGGACGGCCATTTTTTCTAGATGCATCATTGATGGAGAATCCCTATGGCAAATAGGATTCTGAAAGGCGCTGTATTCGCAGGCCTCGTGCTGGCATCTGCAGGCAACGCCGAAAACTGCAAGGAAACCGTCCTGTACGACGGTTCCAATTACAACGGACAAATGGAAGAATCCGGACGCACGTTCCCCGAGGCTCCGGAATGGAGAGCGAACTGGGGCGATTTCGACAACATGAGAGCCCCCTACATAAGGCTTTCGGGCATCAAGAACAAAGCCGCCGACTGGACAGGAACGCTTACGTTGCAGGGGCTCCCCGCCTCAATCGGAGGAGGGACGCTCAGCATAGCGGCGCGCTCCACCCAGGATGCCAAATTCGGGGTATGGCTCGTAGGCGGCGCGGGCGCAGGCAACGTCGTATTCCACACGCTGAAAGCGAACCGCACGCAAGCGATTTCCATCGCGGTCAAGGACCTGCTCGGAAGCGCGGGCGCCACGGCGAACAAGGTGGGAATCGGCCTGTTCGGCGTACCCGCGTACCAGTACACCACTCTGTTCGTGGACAACATCAAGCTTTCGTGCGTCGGCAACGGCTCCGGAACGCAGGCCGGGGCGCACGCGGGCGCCGGAAGTTCAGTCACTGCGGGGAATGCGGATTACTTTTTCCGCGAGGTGAATCCCGCATCGAGCGAGAGGGATTTTTATGGAGAGCCGGTACACGACGCGAAAAAGGCCCTCGGCGAGGATACCCGCAGGGAACTTTCGAAAAGGACCGCGAGGCAATTCGTACTGACCGAGCACGAGCACCAGCAAGTCACGAAATTCCAGACCGCAAAGGACCTCTCGCCAGAGGAATCCCGCAACGGATGGTACAAGAGCATGTTCACCGTCGACAGGAACCGCCTGAAGGACAGCGTAATCGCAAGCCCCAAAAACCTTTTCCTGGAAGCGGGAGAAATCGCCGCCGCCACCGGGAACCATACCATCCCCGTGCTGATCGCCGACCTGGACTACGCCATAAAATACTTCACCGACACGACCTTCAAGAAAACTGAATTCGAGGACTTTCACCTGCTTCTGGCCGGGCTCCCCGTAAGCGGCGCGGGCGGTTCCAGAATTAAGTTCGTCTACGACCCGTATTTTGTCGCGACGACCCGGAGCAGCCTCCCCCGCATGGAAATCTGCGTGAAAAACAAATGCGAGACCGTATCGCCTAGAACCGGGATGGATTTCGAATTCGATTCCGCGGGGGAACAGACCATCGTCGTGAAACTGAGCTCGGACAACGTAAACACGCAACAGGACCTTAAACTGGAGGTGAAGTAACATGAAACCGTTCGCACATCTCGTTTCGGCGGCATGCATCGCCCTTGTTTCCGGAGCGCACGCCACATCGTACGACCTGCACCTCTTCAACGTAATCAACAACCCGTGCATCTCGACATCCGGCAACCGTTTTTCGCCCTGCTTCACAAATGACGGGCAACCCAACATTTCCACCGCACCGGCAAGGGTCCGTTTCAGGGTGATCGACCCCGTGGTCGACGAGGCGGCAGCGTACAAGATTGCGCTCAGCCGGCCGTTCTTCATCATCGACGGCATCCACCTGAGTACCGACGAGGCAAGAACCCTCGACCAACTCGAAGAAGAGACGCAGGCCTTCGGCATTCCCGACATACTCAGGAATCTCGGGTACACGCCCGTACTCGTGCAGTTCGCGCAGACGGTGCGAACCTCCCTGCAGGCCAACGCGAAAACCCTCGCAAGCCTGCTCGCCTTTTTGAGCGACAACGCGCTCATTTCGTTCCCGAACAGGCGCGAAGACGGCTTTGTCGTACTCGGGATAAGCCAGGGCGGCATCATCGGGCGCTACGGAGCGTACCTGTACGATTCTTCGCGAAAGGCGACCGACGCGCCCGTGCGATTCTACGCTTCGCTAGACTCGCCGCACCAAGGTGCGGTGATGCCGCGCGGGCTCATTTCCACCATCGATTTCTGGGCGAACAAGGCGGGCGTCGCTTCGGCGGAAGCGTTCTACGACCTGATTTCGAGCCCGGGGGCGCGCGATTTGCTGCTCTACGATACGCAGGCGGGAAACGACACGTACGAGGTAAAGACCGGAAAGGAACGGTTCCTCTTCGGCGAATACCGGAAGGCGGCAAACTACAAGGGATTCCCGGCGGTTCTGCTTGCGCAGGGCCAGATGAAGGGAAAAGAGCCGCAGCACGCGTCGGTGTACTACAGCCTGAACCGTTCCGCACGCCGGGACGGCGAAGTCTGGGGACACGCCGAAAGTTCCATGAGGCCCTCCAGCAAGGAATCCGAGAGCTTTTCGCACAACCACGTCTACGAATACCTGAGCTCTAACGAGACGGCCGATCCCACGGGGAAAGCGCAACTCGACTTTATCCAGGGAAGCACCTACCCCTTCGCGAGAACCATGTACAAATCGCTGCGCGAAGGCATGCTCGAAGCCATTCCCGACGACCTTTCCTACACCATCAAGCCATTCGGGCTCGCGCTCTACACCATCAAATTCACGAACGCATGGGAAGAGGACTCGCTCTACCAGGGTTTCAGCACGTTCATACCGACGGCGAGCGCCATGGACTTGCAATGCGGCGGCGACCTTTCCATACGTTCGAACTGCGCGGCCAGCACCACTTACGAAGGCTTCCCGTTTGAAAATCCGGGCAACCGCTCCACCGCGAAGGCCGTGTACGCGGTCGACCCGACGCACCCCCGGTACAGCGAACCCATCAGCGGGAGGCACATTGAATCGCCCGTCAACAAGGACGGCAGCGTAGACAGCACCGTTCTCAAGGGCATGCAGACCGAAATCTGGCGCCTGTTCTGCGAGCTGGCGAAAGTCGATTACAACAGCGCGAACGGAGAATTCCGCAACGTGAAACTCACCGGCATGTTTTCGCCCACGACGAGCTGCATGGACCGTTCCGCCATGCCCGAGCTGATTGCGAACGGCGGCGTGTTGCAGACAAAAAAATTCGGCTACATCCGTTACGACTACAACAGCGGCGCTACCGAAAACGATGCGGAGGCGACCTTCACGCTTCCCTCCGGATGGCAGCGCGTGGCCCTGGTCGACAACGCGAAGGACGTGCCCGAAGGCGCCATTTTCGAGACGGAAATCCGGGCGACCAACCCGAAGGGCAACTGGATGAAGGCGGAACTCCTGCTTACCCCGGGCCGGAACGGAGGCGGCCAGGTGCAACTCGACGAAGTAAAAGTCCCGCAGGACGGGTTTTTCCATACCATCCGCTGGCAGATGCCCACCGCAAAGGGCGCGATGGCGAAATACCGCTGGTTCCGCCTGGTGCTCAATTCGAACGGGGCAACCATCACCATGCGCCGCCCGAGGCTCCTGACCACATTCAAGACATTCGACAAGAAGCCCGCGGGCATCGCAAGCGCAAGCCTTTTCCCGTCCAGCTACAAGACGGTCAACTGGAACGCCTCCACCACGATAAAGCAGGTAAAAATCGGGAACGAGAGCGCGACCGAATTCGCCTTCAAGGAGCGGTATGCGGGCATACACCTCGATTTCGAAGGCACCTTCTCGTTCGACAATTACAAGGAACTGAACGTGGAATACCTCGGGTCCACCTGCAGGAACAGCGAGATCTATTTTGGTACAAATTCGCACGGAAAAGTCAATCTTGGTAACAACTCTATGCAAAATGCAATTGTTAACAAAGTTTTACCGCTTAGGGATATCGTGAACACCGATGTCACCGCCGGCAACGGCTTTTCCGCGTCACGCTTGACGTTGCAGGCCCTAAGCGCGAACGAAACCTGTACAATACGCTCGATAAAGCTGCAATAGGCGCCCATTGACGCGAAATGTAGAATAACATAATTTTCAATTTATACACAATGCGCTGGGGGCCTCCCCGGCCAAGGAAGTCAAAATGAGAACAAAGAATCTTCCGCTCCTCCTTATCGCAGGGGCAGTACTCCTCACCACGACAGGGTGCATCGCCCCCTCGTTACAGTCCATGGGATCCGCCCCGATGACGACGGCCCACCAGCCGAAATCGACTCCGGACGGCGAAAAGCAGGTCAGCGCTTCGCTCGACGCGTTCGGTACCTTCGGTTCCACCGGATTCAACGTGGAGCAGGTGAACGCCGGCGGTGGCGCGGCCACCCTCGGGTTCCACCCCGCAGGGGCACTCTCCCCGCTGTTCGTAAGCGCATCGGTCGCAGGGTATGCCGGCACGCTGCAGTTCGGCTGCAACGACACCCCCTGCAGCCGCACGTACAACGAGTGGCTCGCAAGCGACGAAGGCGACGAGAACTACACCTTCTGGAACATCCAGGAACGCATCCTCGCGGGCGCGGAAATCAACGTCGGCAACCACTTCTTCGCAGGAGCCGCGGGCGGACTGCAGTTCTACCAGGGCGGAGGCGACTTCGAAAGCAAGCGCGACCGCCTAGAAACGCTGCGCCTCGTCGAGAACGTCGACGGAAGGTACGACTGGAGGCCAACCGCTTCCGCATGGCTCGGCCCCCGCTTCGGCGAGAATGGGAGCGCAGGCGCAGTTTCGATAGAATACGCCATCACGTTCGCCAAGAACGTGAAGGAATGGAACTCCCAGCTGGGGATTTCGTACTTCCACCCGAGCGGATTCCACGGGAGCGTGTTCACGAACTCGAACGCCTCCTTCGTAGCATCCCTCGGGAAGACGTTCCTGTTCTAGCAATTCTCTGGCAATACACAAAAAGGCCGTGCTCTGTTGCGCGGCTTTTCTTTATGCAGTCTCATGTCATGCTGACCCTGAGCGTCCTCAGGGTGACATCCCGATAGTCATGCTGACGCAGGTCAGCACCGGATATAAGCTTTCTGACCCTGTCCTGAAACAAGTTCAGGATGACCAAGCCTCAGGGGGACATTCGGGTCTAGATCTTCTTGAGCACGAGCAGGTGGCCGGGGGCCTTCGCGGGGTCAAGGCGTACGAAGTTGCGGTTGCCGCGCCACACGAAGCTCTCGTCGGTAATCAGGTCCTTCAAGAAGTAGAACGAATCCGGCGCGAGCCCAAGCTTGCCCATGTCGAGTTCCACCATGCCTTCCTGCACGTTGTCCATGTCCATGTTGCAAACGCAGAGGATCACGTCGTCGCCAGACTTCTTGGAGTACACCATCAGCTGGTCGTTGGCGCAATAGTGGAATTCGAGGTTGTCGTATTCCTGCAGGGCCACATGTTCCAGGCGGGCGGTGTTCACACGACGCACGAAGTCCTGGATACCCGGGCCCTTCCAGTTGTGGACCTTGTACTGGTACTTTTCGCTGTCGGCGAGTTCTTCCTTGACCGGCGAGGGGATGTTTTCGCACAGTTCGTAACCGTTGTACATGCCCGTAAGGCTGCTAAGCGTACCCGCGAGGAAGTAGCGCTGCTTGAAGGCGTTCGGGCCCTTGTAAGCGAGGTATTTCGGGAAAATGTCCGGAGTGGTCGGGAAGAAGATGCCGCGCATGTATTCCTTCGCGTCGCTCTGGGTGAGTTCCTTCAGGTACTGTTCGAATTCCCACTTGGCAGAGCGCCAGGCGAAATACGTGTAGCTCATGTCGAAACCCGACTTGGCCAGGCGATGCATCATCTTCGGGCGCGTGAAGGCTTCGGCGAGGAACACGAGTTCCGGGCGCTTTTCCTTCACGTCAGCGATGAGCCATTCCCAGAACGGGAACGGCTTGGTGTGCGGGTTGTCGATACGGAAAATTTCGACGCCCTTGTCGGCCCAGAACAGGATGATGTTCTCGATTTCTTTCCACAACGCCTTGTAGTTCTCGTTGTAGTAGTCGAACGGGTAGATGTCCTCATACTTCTTGGGCGGGTTCTCGGCAAACTTGATGCTGCCGTCGGGTTCATGGTAGAACCATTCCGGATGGCTCTTCACGTAAGGGTGGTCCGGGCTGCAGTTGAGCGCGATATCGAGCGCGAGGCGGAGGCCCTTGCTGCGCGCGGTCTTCGCGAAATGCTCGAAGTCCTTCATGGTACCGAGTTCCGGGTCCACGTCGTAATGGCCGCCGTGCTTGTTGCCTACGGCATACGGGCATCCCGGTTCGAGCGGATTGCCCTTCTTGTCGACCTTGGCATGCAGGGCATTGTTCGCGCCCTTGCGGTTGGTGACGCCAATCGGGTGGATAGGCACGAGGTAGACGGTATCGAAGCCGAGGTCGGCGATGTAGTCGAGCTGGTTTTCGCAGTCCTTCCAGGTGGCGCTCTTCTTGGGGTCGGTACCCTGGCTCTTGGGCCACATCTCGTACCATGTGCCGATACGGCTGTACGACGGGTCCACGCGGAGCTTCATCACGGGGCTTTCCGTCGGGACGTCCTTGGGTTCCAAAGTCCAGGCGCAAATCTTGTATTCGTAGTAGCCGATGCTGTTGACGGTGAACGTGCCTTCCCAGAGGTCGTTGTCCACGAAATGCATGGGGGCCTTTTCCCACTTCTTCTTGCTCACGTGGCGGTAGAAAATCGCGGCGTCGTACTTCTCGTGGCTGTGGCGGAAAATGTCGGCCTGGAGAGTCACGGAATCGCCGGGTTCACGCTTGATCATGAAACGCCCGCCCTCGATGTTCGGGCGGATATTCTCGATAACGAGATTGTCTTTTAGAGTAGGAATGGTTGCCATAGTGGCACAAAGTTAAAAAAGTTACTAGTTGCTAGTTACTAGTTACTAGAAAAAGCAGGGGGTCAAGCGTGTCGCAAGTGCCATATACAAAGAAAGCCCGCATAGAGCGAGCTTTCTAAAACCAGAAAATTCAGGTTGCGATTACTTACGTTCGCGTTCCTTCTCGCGCTGGCGGCGGCGCTTTTCGGTATCGTCCGGGAAGAGTTCCGGCAGGGCATAACCGATGGAGATGCCGAACACGATGCCCGTCTTGCTCATGCCGTCGGGGTTAACCACGGAGGAGATAATCTTGGAGCTACCCGTAGACTGGTAGCGCAAGCTCGGGTTCTCTTCCGGAGTATCCTTGGCAAGCTTGGGAGCGTAGTACATACCCACGGAGAACTGCAGGTAGTACCATTCGTTCGTGAGGTAGGTAATCAAGACGTCGAACTGGAAGCCATCGACCGTGATGAGCGGGCGAATGTTTTCGGCGTTCGGTTCCACATTGTGGTCGAAGTAGACCGTACCGTAAGAAGCGGAGATGCCCAAGTGGAGCGGGTTCTTGGGGAACAGGTAGTAGTTCAAACCGACCTTGTAACCATAACCGCCATCGAGCTGAATTCCTTCGAAGTCGTTGTCGTTTCCCTTGGGGAGCAAACCGCCCGAACCATAGAGGGCGATACCCCAGCGGGTGATGTATTCGGCACCGATACCGAAGCCCATGCCCATACCGGTTTCACCCATGAACGGGTAGCGGGAACCCATACCAATCTGGAAAACCAGACGGTCCTTGAGCCAGTTACGACGGCGAAGCGAGTTCGCGTATTCGTCCAGGCGCTGTTCCTCTTCGAACTTCTTGCGGGCAGCCAGATCCTGCTTCTGGGAAGCGGTCAAGGACGACTCATCGGGGGCAGCACCCTCGTCGTCTTCATCGTCATCAGCATCATCCGCAGATGGAGCAGACTCAAAGCCACTCTCATCAAATTCATCTTCAACAGCAGCCTTGGGCTGAGGTTTGCTAGCAGTCTTAGCCTTGGGCTTGGCATAAACCACAAGACAAAGCACACAAAGCAACAAAATCACTTTTTTAAACATTAAAAGCCTCGGATTATGAAATCACCTTTGGAATATAACTTATTATCGGCATTTTTTCCAAACACAAAGATGTAAAACTTGCTTAATCTTTCGTTTTTCATGCCATTTCGCACACTATTCTGCCTTTTTCAGTTTCGCCTTGATGGACCCGAGCGCAATTTCGCACTCCATGAGCACCGGAATGCGCCGTTCGTCCTCGGTCAACCAGATGAAAATGCGGCCCTTGGAGTTGAAAATGCCGTCACCGTCGAGCACGGGTTCGATCTTGACCGTATTCACCGTACCGATAGCCGTCTTCAGCTGTTCCTTGCCGTGAACCAGCACCTTAAGTTCGTAACGCTTCTTGCCGCTCACCGCCGAAAAACGGGAGGTATCCCCCACCGTAAGAGGCATCGTCCGCACGTAGTAGAACGCCGACATAATGCTGTGCTCCACGCCCTGGATGGTGACCGCGGTATCGGCGGAGCGCTTGACCTTGCGGGTCTTCATGTCGGTAAACACCGTGTCGGAGAGCCACGCCTTCTCGCCCTTGCGGTCGAACCGGATGACGGAGGTGTTGTGGAAGGTTCCCTCGTGGAGGTTCTTGCGGAAGACTTCCGTCATGAGCCCCTTGTTGCGGACGCGGGTATAGACCGTATCGAACACGGGGTAGATTCGGGAAATGGTGCTGTTCCCATGTGCGAACGTGAGGAACTCCGTCTTGCCGCCAGGCAGGGATTTCACCTCGAGCGTAGCCTCGCCAGCCGTAATCGGGCCCCAACCGAGACTGAAGGTCAGTTTTTCGCCCTTCATCCACGGAGTCTGGACCTCCGGCAAGTTGGGCTCGCCGGCAAAACACACTGCCACAAGGAAAGCCACGAGCGCGGCCACCTTGGAGCTCATCTTGATGTATCCCCTAAACATCTTGCGGATTAACCTTCGATATCGCCGAGGCTCTTGCGGTAGGCAACGAGCTTTTCACGGACTGCGGGATCTGCGATGGCGACGATGTGGGCGGCGAGGTAACCGGCATTCTTGCCGTTACCGATGCCGACCGTGGCCACCGGGATTCCCGGGGGCATCTGCACAATGCTGTGCAGGGCATCGACGCCGTTGAGCGGGCCGCCCGCGCAGGGGAGTCCGATGACCGGAAGAATCGTGTGCCCTGCGAGCACGCCCGGGAGGGCTGCAGCGAGGCCTGCGACACCGATGAGGACCTGGAGGCCTCGCCCGGCGGCTTCGCGGGCATACTTTGCCGTAGCGTTCGGGGTGCGGTGAGCAGAGAGAATGTTGAATTCCCACACGATGCCGAAGCTGTCGAGCACCGCGGTGATTTTATCTACAGTTTCCTGGTCGGACTTGCTACCCGCAACGATACCGACCTTTGCATTTTCTTTCAAATCCATTTGCGTATCCTTTTAAACTAATTCCTTCAGGCCTGGATTGCTTCGTCGTTTCACTCCTCGCAATGACGTTCAAAAAACATGTCATTGCGAGCGAAGCGAAGCAATCTCTATACCAATTTCTCTTTTATTTCGCGAGTCTTGCAAGGCCCTTCTTACCGATGTCCTTGCGGTAGAACTTGCCTTCGAACTGAACCTTTTCGCAGGCGGCGTAAGCGATATCCAAGGCTTCCTGGAGCGTCGCACCGTGACCGACCACGCCGAACACGCGACCACCATTGGTCACAAGCTTGCCGTCGACCATCTTGGTTCCGGCATGGAGCACCTGGGCGCCGTTCTTTTCGGCTTCTTCAATACCTGTAACGACCTTGCCCTTTTCGTAAGAGCCCGGATAACCGGCGCTGGCGAGCACGACGATTGCGGAGCTGCCCTTCGGAGCCTTCGGAGCACCGAGCTTGGCGAGTTCGCCCTTTTCGGCGGCATCGAACAAGGCGAGCACATCGCCGTCATAAAGCGGGAGCACAATCTGGCATTCGGGGTCACCGAGACGGCAGTTGTATTCCACGACCTTCGGGCCCTTCGCAGTCACCATGATGCCCACGTAGAGCACGCCCGTGTAAGGCTTGCCTTCGGCGGCCATGCCCTTGAGGGTCGGTTCGATAATCTTCGACTTGACTTCGTCGAGGAGAGCGTCCGTCACCACCGGAGCCGGGCTGTAGGCGCCCATGCCACCCGTGTTCGGGCCCTTGTCGTCGTCAAAGACGCGCTTGTGGTCCTGGGCGGAGCTGAGGATCACGTAATCC
>NZ_JAFZKX010000057.1 GCF_017551775.1 Fibrobacter sp.
CAAACCGGGGATTTTCCGCTACATTTCGCAGTTGCCTCCTTCCACGTCAGCTCTCGAGATGTTCGTCTATGCAGACAACGCCCAAGTCAAGGTGAATGGCGGTACTTCGACAAAGGTAGAACTTCCGTCTTCAAATACTAACGTCAATATAACGCTTACCAGAAATTTGATTTCAGGATTCCCAACCGAAGCGTTCAGTAGCACCTATGCGTTCAGCTTTATCAAGAATGCCAATTATCGCGTCTATTGGAACCCACAGAGCCAATGCAAGCAAGGTTGCGATGGGTCGGAACCGACAACTGCCATAGGAGACTTTGCGACAGTTCTTGAAACGGCCAAGGCTACGGGACGCGAAATCAATATGGCTGGAGGGGTTTGGAACGTAAGCGACAATTTTAGTGAAGGCGTTGTTCCTTGGAAGGTCGGTTTTGAACTAGTGGGCAATACGAATGAACTTTGGAAATTGACCTCCGAAAACGCACTCCCGCTAATCAATCTTGGAAACGTCGCTCACATACAAATAGAAGGCCATTCGCCGCGTTCTCTTACGGGTTTACGCATTGCAAACGGGTTTAACGTGAATAATGGCGGCGCGATAAACTCGTCAAGTCAAAAAATTGGCTTGAAAAACATCATTGTATCTTCGTCAAAGTCAAATAATAATGGCGGTGCTTTGTTTACGGCGGATACATTGAATCTCGAAAACACCCGTTTCTCGAACAATATGGCAAATGGTAAAGGCGGAGCCGTCGTCATTAATGGAAAGGCGAATGTGCTCAACGCCTTATTCTTGAACAATACATCTACATTGAATGGTGGTGCAATAGATTTGCAAAATGCGACAACGTATATCGGTAATGCCATATTCTACGGGAATCATGCCAGTCTTTCTGGCGGAGCTCTTTATAATGAAGGCGCTACCCTTAATATGTGGAATACGACCTTCTTTGCGAACTCGGCAAAAACAGCCAACGGCGCCTTGGGAGGAATTGCAAACGGAACAATTGGAAATAGCATATTCTGGAAGAATACTGTTTCAGGTTGCAATTCAGAAGATTGTTCTTCCGAAGTTGCAAGAGGCTATACGGCAACGAATTCTTCATTTGCAAATGCCTATGCGGGAACGAACATTCACATAGGAGACCCAAAATTTAGAGATGAAAGCAATCCAGCAGGAAACAATATATATATGAATTATGATGCAGGAATAAATCTTTCGTCAACATCTCCTTTGTTGAAATTCGGAACGCAAAACATCGATGTTCCTGAATTAGATATTCTTGGGGGAGAGCGTAAAGGGGATGAAGTACAAATAGGTGCGTATTCCTATATTATGACTATAGGCGAATACTATTTCGGTCGCTTAAAAAGCGATGAATCTGTTGAAATGGTTTTGCCAGCTATTCCAATTTTTAATGATATTCCGGATGGTTGGTTTAGGCAATGTGTTGCAAAAAGTAAACTAGCTCGAGTAATGAAAGTGTTGGTAGAGAAACACGATGTGACAAAGGTAAACTCAGCGACGGTTGCAGTTACTTTAATGAATAAAGATGGAGTAAAATATGAAAACGTTCGTACTGTAAATATTGTTTTCTATCGTAATGGAGAAGAAAATGGGAAGTATGTTTTTCAAACCATGACAAGCACAAAGGGAAAACCGATAATTTTCTCATACAATGACGTTAACGCACAGGAATATGACGATTCTATTGTTCTATGCATTAAGGACGCTGCAGATAAATTCCATTTAAAAATAGTAGATTATTGAGGCCACATATGAAATGGATTATTTTTCTCTTAATAGCATTCCTTGTATTAGGATGTAGTGAGTCTGACAAAGAAGTGGTGATAAATGTTTTACCATTTGGCGAAGTTCCTGACGATAATTATGAGGGTGAATATACTGACGGGTCTTTTGATATTAAACATAACCCACAAACAGGATCTATTGCACTATATCGGTCAAATTATGATGATATGAGTATTGCATTTAAAGAATCCATGGGTTATCCTTATGGCTTTGATCGCTCAACAGCGGGTGATATTTCACCTGAAAAAGATCGATTTGTATACATATCGACTAAAAATGGGGAAGATGCTTCTTTTATGCCAGTTTTATCAAAAAAACTGTTCAATGAATATCAACTTATAGAAGAAACTTCGTCATCCATTATCCCTCTCTTTGACGGTCAAACCGCTTATCTTCCTGCAGGAGATTATATTTTATATGGACATAATGGCATAAGGTGGGAAAATTTAGATAAACATATTAAGGTCATATCTTATACACCCAAACCAAAATACATCTATTACGTTCAACTAGATGGTGACGGTTGGAACACCGAAAATGACAAAAACAGTTTTACAATAGAACGTGTAACGCAGGCTTTCAATAAAGTATACAGGCAGGTTGTTCTAGAACCACATTTTATACCTCAAGACCCATCGTTTTATAATCAGCCAGATGTTAATTTAGATTTGTCGGCTCTTTTACAAATCAATATGGTAAATCGGAATAATCTAATTATTTCTTACGTGTATAAGCAAGCCGAAGAGATGGTTCTTTCACAGTTGGAAGGAAAAGACATAAAAAAAATAGACATAAATAGCATAATAGGTAGACATATTGTTGTTGCTATAAACAAAGCCTTGAAATTCTGGCCATTAAAGTCTGTATATGGTAATTCAGGAAATTTGATAGATTTGAAAAACAATTACAAATTCAATCCAGAAAATGAACCTAGTGGCACCACATACGCCATTCAATCCATTGGTGAATGCGAAGACGGAGTCGGAAAAAATGCTATTAATGTAACAATTAGAAAGAGCATAACAGAATATGGAGAAGAACAATTATTTGCATATCATAATGGGGAAAAAGTTACTTTTGGTCCATGCGATTATATTTTTACCACTAATGGTTTTCCTGTTATCCCCTATATAGATCCAGAAACTTTTGCTATAAGTTTCCCATTTAAAAAAGAGGGCTTCATCTTTGGATCTATTGTTTGGGTTCCTCGAGGCGGCGAAATGAATTTTGATGTAATGATGCATGAATTGGGACATTCTTTTGGACTAGCGGATGTATCAAGAAATGATGTGTATAATTCGGCTGTTTCGTCTACAGAAACAAATTTGATGTCATGGGTATTCCCTAATGGATATCGTCTTCGCTATAGAAATCAGCAAGTTGTTTATACGGGAGGGGATATCAACGATAATGAATCGCCTGTAGAAAATGTTTTCGAAAATCAATGGGCTTGCCTTCGAGATGAATGCGATTCTTACGATCGTTGGGATAATTCAAATCCAATTATGAAATATTGGTGCGGTCTTTTTGCGGAAAAATGTCTTTAAAAAAGGTGAATGCAAAAATGAAAACGATTCTTTGTATAGTATTTTTTTGTTGCTTCGCTATCGCAAGTGAATATGGCGTATTTGATGCCAATGGGAAAAAACTAACTACGGTAGATGTTTCTAACGCTGAAGAGATATTATTTATCAAAGTTAAGAATCCAACTTCTTTTTTTAAACAAAAAAAGAAAAATGTATATGGATTAAAAACCAATGGAATGCAAGCAGAATCCGAAAATGAATTGACCCTTCAATGGCCTGAAAATACCGATACTGTTTGGCTTGAAATTGAGAAAAATAGTAGAAAGAAAATTTGTTTTGAGAACTATCAAATTAAAAAATATCACACTGATTTGGCAAATGTGTTAATGAAAGACAACTGCATTTATTTTACGTCACCTTCTGAAATACGTACATATCAGTTGTTAATGATGGATTCTTATAATAACAGCAAAACAATTTTTTTTGCAGTCAATATGAAACATATGGTGTTTTCAAAAAAAAAGCAAAAAATTGGATTCAATGGCGGTGAATACTCTTTGAAAAATAATAGTGCTATTGATTCTGAATTGAATCGTATTTATCCAGATCCTGAAAGATTCATCGAAGTTGAGGGCGAATATTTAGTTGACAAATATCCTATTACAAATTGCGATTTTTTGAAGCAAATGAAAAAGAAAATGAATTTGTACGAAACATTTGAAAATGGGCAAAAAGAAAATATAACATCTTTTTGGAGAAATCGATTAGATAGAATGAATAAAGGCAAAATGATATGCGAAAGTAATGATTCGGCAGCCAATGTTATCTATCTTTATCAGGCTCTGATTTATGCTAACCAACGGAGTATTTCGGAAAAATTAGAACCATACTATATGTTTGAGAAAACCAATAAAAAAGAGTCGATATTATATTCCGATTCATCTTTTACCATTTCTAATTCAGAAAAAAAGAGTCTTGTAGAAGAATGGTTTAAAGTATCTATCAATCCGAAATCTAATGGATATCGTTTGCCATATTATGACGAATGGATGTTTCTAGCACGTGGTGGACAAAAAAAAGGAGAAGCTGTTTGGGGCGATTCTAGCGCAAAATTGGAAAAAGTTTTGAAATATGCTTGGTTTGGGGATAAGGCCTCGTACATAAATCATATGTCAAAACCTGTTGGTCTATTGAAGCCGAATGGTTATGGCCTTTATGATATTTTTGGCCTTGTAAATGAATTCGTTTTATTTCCAGGAAAGAACCCCTTTAAAAATCTCCACAATACACCATCTTGTTTGAAGGGTGGGGATTATAGAACACGGTTGAAGCACTCCTACAATGAAATATACATAGATCCATATTGGAAATGGATTAACTATGGTTATTCAGAAATAAATTTTGGCAATGCAATAGGTGGCTTTCGCTTGATGAGGAAAATAAAATGATATACCTTCTATTTCTTTTCTTCATTTCTATCTCGGTGCTGTCATGTTCTATAGACGATCCGGATGATAGCCCTCGTTTTACAAGAGTTTTTTTGAATAGCGAGGCGGAACAAGATTCATTTTTGTTTGACACGCTATCCAAAATCAATATCGGGAAATACGGTTACGCTTCCTTTTTAAATCCTAACTCAAATCTAGGCTTGGATACGGTGACAATACCATTGGATGGAGGTTTTTCAAATTGTACTGTTTATCCTAATTTTTTTTCTTGTCATTCCCATAGTAAAAGATGTCCCTCAGAACCGCGTTCTTCGGACACAGTCTTTATCAATTATGGCGAATCAAAATTGACGGATTACCTGCCCTATCGAAAAATTCCAGAACTTGATACGCTAAGAATCAAGAAATTATTTACGACGGCAAATGTTGATGAAGGTATAGAGCTTTCGGATACGATTGAATCAAATTACAAATTCTCTCAGAACGGGCTCCCCTCGGGTGTAGATTTTTATAACGTTCGTACCGCTGACAGAGCCAAAATTCAGGGTCCTTACACACCCGACAATTGCGCCATCCGTGTTTCATATCCCAGTTTGTCAGTATACGCCTATCAATTGCAAAAAAAGAACAATTCAGCGGTTGTTCCCAAGGATACGACAATCACCTGGACATTGATTTACACGGATCAATACGGTCGTGGCGATTCCCTTGAAGTGAAAACTAAGTTCCGCTAAAGTCTGCAAAGGGCGCTTTTCACAAACTGCTGGCTGGCCGCAAGCCGGCCGTTTTTTATAGCGCGCCGAAGAATGCGTCGGCGAGAGCGGCGCGGAAGGCGTGGATGCGGTCGGCGTTCGGTTCGCGATGCGGGTAAGTGAAGTTGGAGAGGAGTATTGCGGCGGCGCCTGCGACGGGGTCGGCGATGATGCTCGCCCCGGTAAAGCCCGTTTTGCCGAAGGTACGGGGCGACACGCGCGACCCCATGAACTTGCTCTGGGCAAGTTCCCAGCCGAGGGCTGTGCAGGCGCCCGCAGAAAGCGGGCCCGCGGCATTCGGGCTGGTTGCGTCGGAGTCGCCCGCGTTTGAACTGCCTGCGGGTATGAACGGCGCGGCGTCTTCCCGCGTGAACGCATTGCGGCTCACCATCTCGAGGATGCCTGCGGGTGCGACCCGAATCTCTTCGCCTGCGGCGTTGACCGCCGTCCCGTCATTCAAAACCATCTTCACGAACTTGAGCAAGTCGGGCACGCAGCTGAACATGCCTGCGCTCCCGACGGGGAAGAGTTTCCGCAGCACCCACGCGCTCTCGTCGTGGATTTCGCCGCATATCTCGCGCCCGCGGAACTCGCAGATTTCGGTCGGGGAGATTTCTTCTTTCGGGATCGGGTTCCATTCGCGGGTGAGCGGGTCCCAGCCGCTTCGCGTCATGCCGAGCGGCCCGAAGAACCGCTCGCGGCCCTGCTGCTGCAGGTCCTTGCCCGTGATGCGTTGCAGTATCATGCCGAGCAGCACGCTTGCCGGGTTCCCGTAGTTGAAATCCGCTCCGGGCGCCTTTGAGAATTTGTATGTGAACAGCGCGTCGAGGATGCCTTCGGGCGGGAGCGTGCGCAAGGTCTTCATCGGAACGCGGTAATCCAGGCTGTGCGTGAGCAGGTGGAATACGCGGATGTCGTCGCGGTAGTTGGTCTGCATTTCGGGAATGTAGTCCGCGACCTTCGTGTCGAGCCCGAGCTTGCCTTCGAGAATGTAGCAGAGCGCGAGCGTCGATGTGGGGCAGACCTTCGTGAGGCTGGCGATGTCGAAAACCGTATCCGCGGGAGTGTTGTGGGTTACGATGCGCGTCGAGCCGTCGGGCAGGATGAACCCCGCGACCGCCTTGTTGAATATACCTTCGGTTTGCGCGCGCTGTAAAAGCGCCCTGATTGCATTTTCGTCGTACATCGTGAAACCTCTTTCAAGAATTATAGCAATAATTTAAACTGGAGTTTTTTATCTTATTTGTTATGCAAGAAGAGCAAATTGACATCCTGAATCCTGACGGCACTCCTGCGGGCTATTCCTGCGGGCGCACGCGCGTGCATGCGGAAGGCCTGTGGCACCGCACCATTCACGTATGGGCGTTCAACAGTGAAGGGAAAATACTGTTCCAGCTGCGGGCCCGCGTGAAGGAAAATAATCCCGGCCTTTTGGACACGAGCTGCGCGGGGCATATTTCTGCCGGCGATACGAGCATCAACGCCGCCGTGCGCGAACTGCGCGAGGAACTGGGCGTCAAGAAGAGTCCGCGCGACCTCGAATACCTATTCGAGGTCAAGTACGCGTGCGTACTTAACGGCGGCTCCTACATCGATAACGAGTATTACGACGTGTACAGGGTGACGCTTAGCGATGAAGAGGCCCGCTCTCTCGTACCGCAGCCCGGCGAAGTCGACAGTTTCGTCTGGATGACGCGCGATGAATTTTTCGCGAAGCACAAGCTGCATCCCGAAAAGTTCGTGGAGCATCCGGAAGATTTTCAATGGCTTATGGAGAATGCCCGATGACGATGTACAAGAATGCGGCCCTCGTGTTGGAAGGCGGAGGAATGCTCGGTGCCTACCTGTCGGGCGTGCTCGACGTGATGCTCGATAATGGACTCAAGTTCGGTGGTTACGCCGGAACGTCGGCGGGCGCCACGCACCTGTGCAGCTACCTCTCCGAACAGCGCGATAGGAACAGGCGTATCGACGTTATCCATTCGGCGAGCAAGCGCTACATGGGATGGGGCAACCTCATCCGTACAGGTGAATTCTTCGAAGTCGACTACTGCTACAACCAGATTCCGCGTGTCATTGACCCGTTCGATTTCGAGAAGTTCCGCGAGAACGCCGCTCAGTCCGATTTCTATGCCACTGCGACGAATCTGGAAACGGGCGAGGGCGCCTACTTGCTGACCCGCGAACTTGACACGCCCGATGGCATGGACAGGATCCGTGCGTCGGCCTCGCTCCCGCTGCTGAGCCACATCGTGGAAGTCGACGGCATGAAACTTGTGGACGGCGGTACCGCCGACAGTATCCCGTTCGAAATCATGGCGAAGAAGGGCTTCGAAAAGCAGGTTGTCATCGTGACGCGCCCCGAGGGCTATGTCAAGGAACCGAATTCGCTGATTCCCCTGTTCAGGGTAGTCTATCGCAAGTATCCGAAGTTTGTCGAGGCCTCGAAGAACCGCCATATCCGTTACAACCAATGCTTGAAAACGCTTGACGAATGGTGCAAGCGCGGGACTACGTTCCGAATCCGCCCCAGTGCGCAGCTGAATGTTGCGCGCCTCGAGAAGGACAAGTCTAAACTCGCGCGCCTCTACGACCTCGGCGTGAAAGACGCGACCGCCCTGATGCCGCAACTCAAGGAATTTTTGGAGCGCTGATATGTCGAAAGCAATTGCCGGACACAAGTACCGCCATTATAAAAAAGAGACGATGGTCTACACCGTCGTCGCTGACGACGCCCTCGACTGCGAATCTGTAAAGCCGTTAGTCGTGTACCGCAGCGAATACGAGACACCCGACCATCCGAAGGGAACGCTCTGGGTGCGCGCCCGCGAAGATTTCGAAAGCAAGGTGACGCTCGCTGACGGCACCGTCGTCGACCGCTTCACGGAGATTTTATAAGAGAAGGAGAAAAAATGAGTTTCAAAAAAATTTCCGCTGTCGTCGCGGCGTTTGCCTTCGGGTTTGTCGCATGCGATTCCGATTCGTCTTCCGGCCCGCAAGACGAACCCTTTCTGACCAGTTCCAGTTCACAAAGTGTATCGCCTGCAAGTTCTGATGTCACACCGATGTCGAGCGATAGCGAGACAAGAGTGTCCAGCAGTGCCGACCCCGAATCCAGTTCATCCAGCGTTGCGCCGCAGCCGAGCAGCAGCGAAACAATTGTGTCCAGCAGCGGTGTTGTTGTGGAATACGGCGCGTTGCAGGACCCGCGTGACGGCAAAAGCTACAAGACCGTCGTCATCGGCGGCAAGACATGGATGGCCGAAAATTTGAACTTTGTGACGGATTCCAGTTTCTGCGTAGAAGACGTCCCTGCGAATTGCGACAAGTACGGACGCTTCTACCAGGAATTCGATGCCGAAGACGCTTGCCCCGAAGGTTGGGCGATTCCGCAGGCATCCGATTGGCGCGATTTGACCAATGCAGTGAAGGAAGAATTCGGTGACAACAACGGTTCCCTGCGTGCCGTGGGCGAGTGGGAAAACACCATCTTCGGCGATAACGTCACGGCGACTAACGCGAGCGGGTTCTCTGCGCTTCCGGCCGGATACCGCGCCAAGACAGGCGAGTACGATGGCCAGGGTACCAAGGCCTATTTCTGGGGCGAGGACAACATGAATCACTACGCGTGGATTCTCTCGAACCAATACGACCTGGACAAGGAATCGCTGATTCGCGGTTACTTCGCCTACTCTATCCGTTGCATTAAGAATTAAGAACCGCGCTTCATTTCGGCAACGATCATGCCGGTGACAGTCGCTACCGCACCCGCGATGGCGACAGCCGTGATGCGCTCGCCAAGCGCGATGACCGCCGTGATGATGGTGACCATCGGTATGGCGTAGAGGTAGTTGCTCGCAAGTACCGTGCCGATTTGCTTCATCACCTTGTTCCATACGAGGTATCCGAACAGCGACGAGAAAACCGTGAGGCACAGGAAGTTGAGCGTCACGACGGGTTCCGCAAAATTCTGCCACGGGATGTTGGCTGCTTTCGAAACGCTGCCGCCCGCTTCGATGAACAGCGCGGGGATAGACGTGAGCGCACCGTAGAAGAAAATCTTGCGCGTGATAAACAGCGTGGAATATTCACCGTTGAGCTTGCGGACGACTAGCGAATAGATGGTCCACACCAGTGCCGCGCTGATGGCGAGGAAGTCGCCGAGCGGGGAGAGCTTCAGGATGAATTTTCCGTTCAGCACCACGAGCACCATCCCGATGAACGTGATAAAGCATCCGAGAATCTGCCGCTTGCCGAGCCGTTCGCTCTTGTAGAAGAGCCCGCCAAAAATCATGATGAGCAGCGGCGTGATGCAGACGATGAGCGAGACGTTGCTCGACGGCGCGAGCGAAAGCGCCGTGTTCTCCGTCCAAAAGTAGAGCGTGCAACCCGTGACGCCACAGATAAAGAGGATCAGTTCGTGCTTCCAGTTCTTGCTGCGGAACTGCTTGTGGGATGCGATGAGCAACAGCAGGTACGTGACCACGAAGCGCATCGTGAAAATCTGCACCGCCGAAAAGCCGTGGTTCAAAAGCACCTTCGTGCTCACGAAACTCGTGCCCCAGAAGGCGACCGTCACGACGGCGAGCAGGTGCCAGAGTGCCATGTTGTTGCGCGTGGGAGTCATCACCCCCAAAAATAGATATATATTGCGATTTTTTGCGGATTTTCTAGTTATAGAAAAAATCTATAACTAGATATCAGAATTGTTTATGCAGATATTTGCATAAACGCATTGACAAGCAATAGGTTATTTCTATATTTGCCTATCAAAGAAATAGGGTGGGCGCTCCGGGGTCGCCCACTATCTATATTTGGATTTGAATTTAACAAGAGGCTAAAAATGGCTAAGACCGAAACTTTATGTGTGCAGGGCGGCTGGCAGCCGAAAAACGGCGAACCGCGCGTCCTCCCCATCTACCAGAGCACCACTTTCAAGTACGAAACCACCAACGACATGGCGGACCTCTTCGACCTGAAGGCTAGCGGTTACTTCTACACCCGTCTGCAGAACCCGACCAACGACGCCGTGGCTTCCAAGATCGCCGCTCTCGAAGGCGGTGTGGCTGCGATGCTCACGAGTTCCGGGCAGGCTGCCAACTTCTACGCGGTGTTCAACATCTGCGAAGCGGGCGACCACTTCATCAGCACTTCTGCTATTTATGGCGGTACGAGCAACCTCTTCAGCGTTACCATGAAGAAGCTCGGCATCGAATGCACGTTCGTAGACCAGGACGCGAGCGACGAAGAAATCGAGAAGGCTTTCCGCCCGAACACCAAGTGCTTCTTCGGCGAAACCGTTGCAAACCCGGCTGGCAAGGTGCTCGACCTCAAGCGCTTTGCCGATCTCGCTCACAAGCACGGCGTTCCGATGATTGTGGACAACACGTTCCCGACCCCGATTCTCTGCCGCCCGATCGACTTCGGCGTGGATATCGTGACGCACTCCACCACCAAGTACATGGACGGCCATGCTACTGCCGTGGGCGGCTGCATTGTGGATAGCGGCAACTTTGACTGGGAAGCAAACCACGACCGTTTCAAGGGTCTCACCGAACCGGATCCGAGCTACCACGGTCTCGCCTACACGAAGGCATTCGGCAAGGGTGCCTACATTACGAAGGCTACCGCCCAGCTTATGCGCGACCTGGGTTCCATCCAGTCTCCGCAGAATGCGTTCCTCCTGAACCTCGGCCTCGAAACCTTGCACCTCCGCATGCCGCGCCACTGCGAAAACGCTCTCGCTTGCGCCAAGTTCCTCAAGAACCACCCGAAGGTGGCTTGGGTCAACTACGCAGGACTCGAAGGCGACAAGTATTACGAACTCGCCCAGAAGCAGTTCAAGGGCGGCCTCCCGTGCGGCGTGCTCACGTTCGGCATCAAGGGCGGTCGTGAAAAGAGCATCCAGTTCATGGACAGCCTCAAGATGATTTGCATCGTGACCCACGTGGCCGACGCCCGCAGCTGCGTGCTGCATCCGGCAAGCCACACTCACCGTCAGCTCACCGACGAACAGCTCATCGAAGCCGGCGTCGCCCCTGACCTGATCCGCTTTAGCGTGGGTATCGAAAACATCGACGACATTATCGAAGACTTGACTCAGGCTCTCGACAAGGTGTAGTAAAGAACACTTTGTTCCTAAAGTCTGTTTCGAAAATGGAATTGTGCTGGAGCATCTTGTATTGCTCCAGCATTTTCTTTTCTTTGCCGTCGGCGTAGTTGTAGTTCAAGAATCTATGATGCGTGCTGGAATAGAATCCCCACGAATTCATGGCGGGGATTTGCTGCTGCATATCGCTTAAGAACTTGTTGTAGGCGGGCAGTTCGATGCCCGCGATTTTGTACACGTAGTTGCCTAAATAGTTGAGGCTCGTAAGCGGCACATCTAGCGATTTGGATTTGTAGTTTGTCCAGATGAAGAAGGGGACTTTGTACAACTTCTGGCGGTCGCGTAGTTTTGTGAATTCTTTACCGTAGACTTTTTTGTAGAATTCTTTGTTTAGCCCGGGGAAGTGGTCGCCGTAGAATACGATGATGACCTTCTCTTTAATTTGCTCAAAGTGCTTGATTAGGTATTTCAGGGCCTTGTCGGATTCGCGGATTAGGCCTGTGTAGAGTTCGGCATCGGGGTAGCCGGGGTATTGCTTTAGCGGCACCTGGAGTTTTTCGCTATCGGTATCGGGGATGTACCCGCTGTGGTTTTGCATGGTGACGCCGTAAAGGAATAGCGGTTTGTTTTTGTGCTCGAATTTTTCGATGATGTATTCGAACATTTCTTGGTCAGTCACGTAGTCGCGGAGTTTCTTTTTTTGCGGGTAATCTTCCAGGAAGGTCGTGGTTTCAAAGCCGAGCAGCGGCCAGATGGTTTCTCTGGACCAGCCTTGCCTATGGAACGGGTGCGTGGCGATGGTTTCGTAGCCGAGGCACCTGAGGTGGGCGGCCATGGAATAGGCGGGCGACTTGATGTACATCTGGTAAACGGAAATGCCGTGGTTGAAGAATGCCATGGAGTTGCCCGTCAGGAATTCGTATTCGGAATTGGCGGTGCCGCCGCCGTAAACGGACGAAAGCGCGAGACCTTTGACGGTATTTTTTTTGAGCGACTTATAGAAAAGTGTGTCGCCGAATTCCGGGTTCAAGGTACTGATGTCGGCGTAGGCCTCGTCCATGATGACGATGATGGAGGGAAGCTCCGCGGCGGAATCTGCGGATGCGGTGTCGGCTGCTGCCGTGTTGGATAGTACTGTGTCGGCGGTGGTGGAGTCGAGGGTCGCGGCAGTGTCGGCAGTGGCAGTTGGCGGTTGCACAATATAGCGCTCGGCGATTTCATCTGTCAGCTGGTAGGAGTACCCTTCCGGTGTTTGCTTGAGGGTGGTGATGATTTGCGCGAAGAAGTTGACCAGGAATCCGTTGTGGGTCGAGCCCATCTTTTCCCAGCTCATCACGTAGACGGAAGGGAGCCTCGCGATGGAAATGCTTGCGCTGGCAACGCAGAGAATTGCGGCCACGATGCGCACGAGTTTTTTTCTGTTGAGCTGTATCGGCTTGAGGCAGAAACCCATCATCAAGATGAACAGGTACGAGAACAGCCCGCAGGTGGGGTTGAATGTCCAGCTGAAATCGTAGTTGCCGGCGACGTTTTTCGCGATGCCGATGGCGAGGAAATCCATGGGGTTCAGCTCGTTCCCGCGGAAAGTGAAGATGTAGTAGTTCGCAAGAGAAAGGAGCATCAGGGGGATGACGCCCACGGCGAAGGAGAGTCTCGGTTTCAGGGTGATGGCGAGCAGCAGCAGCGGGAGCGTGGCGAGCATCAGGAGTTCCGCGACGAAATTTCTCCAGTGCGCGATGATGACGAGCCCGATGTGCGTGTCCGCGAAGCTTTGCGAAACCTGGGTGGAAAGGAAGCAGGCGATGAAAAACCAGATGAAGGTGTAGGTCGCGTTTTTCTTTGGTTCCGCGTCGATTTTCACGAAGCTTAAAAGGACGAAGGCTATCCCGAAGGGGATGGCGGCCACTATGTAGCCCATCGCCGTGAAGGTACAGAAGGCGATGATGCCCAGGGCGATGCTGATGGTGCGGCGGGAAGGGATTCTGATTTTCACGGCATGCGTCCAGTTCTTATTTCATTCCGTTGGCCCTGTAGTACTGGACATCTTTCAGGACTTCGCGTACCCAGCTGCTCTTGAGCGGGCTCTTGCGCCATTCGCTGTGCATGGTCTGCCTGTCGCGAATGGGGTAGAACGCGGCGACGGCGTCTTCGGTGTTCTGCGCGGTGTCGAGCGCCATGCGGAGTCTGCGCGCCCCGATGAACATCTGCTCCAGGCCTTCGCCCGTATCGAGCGCGAGCAGGCCCCTTTCGCGTTTGCTGCCTTCGTAGTTGAAGTCGAAGTCCGAAATATGGCGCGTAATCGACATGAGGAGCGCTGCGTCGGTGCTTTCGCGGATTCCCGCTTCGGTGGCGGGTAGCGCGCACAGCTGCTCGTTGCGCCAGGGTTCCCCCTTGTACGTGACGACGAGCGTGTGGCTTTCGCCTTCGCTTTGCATGTCGAGGGCGTAGCGGGGCCCGAGTTTCTTCTTCACGCCCTTGAGGATGTTTATGGTGCGGTTCTTGAATTGCTTGTAGCCGTCGAACGATAGCCGGAGCGTGTCGTCAAGCTGCGTGAGCCTTGCGGTGGTGGGCTTCTTTACGACGTCGTGGTAGACTCCCACGAGCGCGGGCAGCATGTAGGCAAGTTCCGGTTGCGGGTCGTCCAGTTCGCATGAGGGGTCGATGGTTATAACGCCTTGGTTTGCTAGCCCTTCGACCAGCATGCGCGAGTAGTCACGGAAAATGGCCTCCGGCACGACCTGTTCCGACTGGATTTTCGGCTGCAAAAAGAATACGAGGGCGATAATCGCGATGACGACTGGCGGGGCCACTACCGCGACGCGGACTTTGGTGCTGCGCCAGAGCGTCTTGAACATCATGCGACCCTTCTTTGTTCTGAAATACAGGACAAGGATGCAGGCTGCTATGCAGAGCCAGAACGTTGTAAGAATCGTGATGACCACAGGAGCAATATAAATTCTATTTTATGGGTCATGATGGATTCCCTTAAGAATGTAGTAGTAATTGGCGACCGTATTTTGATAAAGCCTCTGGAGGCGTCGAACCGCACGGGCAGCGGGCTGTACCTGCCCCCGAGCGTTAAAGACCACGATGCGGTGCATACGGGCCTCGTGATGCGCGTGGGTCCCGGATATCCCATCCCGGTGGCGCGCGACCCGGATTCCATCTTTACGGGCGAAAACAACGAGCAGGTGAATTACGTGCCCCTCCAGGTGCGCGAAGGCGACGAGGCGCTCTACCTGCAGGCGAGCGGCACCGAAATAGAAATCAATGGCGAAAAGTACGTGATTGTCGGGCAGAACGCCATTCTGCTCGTACTCCGTAACGAGATTCCCGACAGCATCGACGCTATCTAGGCCTGCGTCTTTTTGCCCGCGAGCATCTCGTGGGCTTCCTTTATTTTCCCGATGATATTCGCGGTAGCGTCGAAGATGTCCTTGATCTGGTTCAGGATTTCGTCGAACAGCTGCTGGTTGCAGAACAGTTCGTCCTTGTTCTTCTTCAGGTCGCGGTAGATTTCGCGCAGTCGCGTCAGGTGGTTCGACTCCTTGCACATCACTTCGTTGATTTCCTTGCGGATTTCTTCGGCTTCCGCCTTCTTCTGGGCGATGACATTGGGGTCGTTTTCTATCAGGATGTACGTCGGGAGCGTCGCGTAGTCTTCGAACTTGCCGGACTTGAACGTGGGGCTGTTCGTCCTGAGAGTGTTCGTGCGCAGGCCAACGCCCTTGATGGAGGAATCGATGGCGACGCTGCAGCTCGTGGTATTGTGGAAGTTGCAGCGGATGCGCTTTTCGACCTGGCGCAGTTCGTTGTACGGGTTGAAATCTTCGTCCGTTTCGATATAGCGTAGCGGCACGTAAATCGGGGTGGATTCACCGGCGATGTTTATTTTGTACGAAACGCAGATTTCTCCGGCGTATTCGCGCGTGTCGTAGCTGTTGTTGGTGGTGAACAGGATGCGTTTGATTCTGCGCAGCAGATTGTCGGCGTCGTAGCGTTCGGTGAGGGTCTCGGGGATGTCCTTCAGCAGGATTTCGACCGCGATTTTCTTGTAGCCTTCGGTCAGAACGTTGTTCGCGACGGAACGGCCCCATATTGACGTCCCGAGGAACGAGGTATCCATGAGGCTCGTTTCGGTGCGCCCGTTGAAGAATGCCGCCGCTTTTGCGAGCTTGCTCAGCACGAGCCACTTCTTGATGGACACGTAGATGTTATTCTTGTCGCAGAGTTCCGCGAGCTTGCCTATCATGGTGAGGGAATCCTGCGAGAAGGCTATCTTCCGGAATTCCTCGTCCCACTTGTCGAATTCTTCTTTCGAGACGGTGAGTTCGGGATTGATGTTTGTCGCGGTCACGTCGTCTTGCGAGGTGAGCAGCGTGCAAAGGCTTTCGGGAGAAATGCTGTCGGGGAGCGATACGGTGAGGGCGAGCTTGTCGATGATGTCGCCGCGGGTGAGCGCTTCTTCGGGGCGCACGTCGCCGGAGACGATAAGCGGGGTGCGGCCGCGGTCCTGGAGGCCTATCTGCACCCAGTTTTTCATGTTCTCGTTACTCGGGTCGTAGCTCAGGAAAAGGACGATGTCGTAGTCGTTCAGCATTGCGGGGACTTCTTGCTGGCGTCGCCCGATCTTGATGGGGTTCGCGTTCTTGAATGCGGCCACGAGTCTGTCGAGGACGATGGCCTTGCCCGATCCGGAACGTCCGTAAATGTAGAAGGGTTCGCCGATAATCATCGTGAGGAACGCGAGCTGGATGCAGTATTCGCGTTCCGGGATGCCGGCTGTAAGTTCCCCCATCAATTTTGCGATGCGCTCTTTTAGAGTCATTTTTGTTCTTTTCTCCACACTGATTATATTCGTATAATAAAAAAATAATATTTTATCTTTTTGAAAGGCTCTAAAAAAGCAAAATTTTTAAATTCTCGTTGAGAGAAAGACACCGAGGGACAATTCTGTCGATTCCGGCTTAGGCGCGAATCACGTGGAGGATTGTATCCGCGGTGCCTTCGGAGATCGTCACGCGCTGGTATGCCACGTATATGCCGGGGTTTTTCCGCATGTCGCGGGGGAGGCGAGCGGCGTCTTTTTCTGTGATGATGACGGGGGATTGCCGGGAGAGTGCCTTGACAATCGCTTGACTGAAATGTATGTCGTGGTCGGGGCGACGGATGGTGTATTCCGGATGTATGCCGAAAGTCTCAAGATCGTGTACGAACCGCGCCGTATCGCCGATGCCGCAGACGGCAACCGTCTTGTGGCCCGCGTCTGCAAGGGCGCTTGCGGAGGCGCCTTCGCTGTTGATTACGTTTGCGATTTCGAAGCGGACGTCTTCGCCGCATGCGAGGGCGTGCGCGGGTTCCCCGTGGTCGGCGGGGAGGCTCCTGCAGTTGCCTGCGGGCAGCAGGTCGCCCAGGCTTGCGGGCGGGTTTCCCCAGTCGAGCCTGAAGGTAATCGCTCCGGCGAGTCGCGAGTCCTCGAATCCGTCGTCGCAGATGATGTAGTCGAAGTCTTTGTCCAGCTCGTGCGCCGTCTTGTAGCGGTTGCCGGTCGTGTATACGCGTACCTGCGGCATGCCGGCGAATTTTTGGCGCAGCATTTCCGCTTCGTCCCTTGCCTTGCTGTGGCACAGGATGGCGATTCGCGGTTTGCGCGCACTTGTTTTGCCCGCAATGGCATCGGCTGCGCTTGTTTCGCCAGCGGCGGCGTTGCCTGCGCCTGTATTGTTTGCGTCTTGTGCGCATGCGTCGGGTGCATCCGTATTGCATGCGCCGTTATCGCGCACCGGATTTTTGCAGCCGGCATGTGCCGAGATGAATTTCGCGAGCCATGCGGTAAAGGGTGTCTTGCCCGCGCCGCCTGCGAGGTAGCTCCCGACTACGATGAGCCGCGCGTTGTTGAGCGGCCTGCCCGATTGCAGATAAACTAAATGATGCAGCCTGTATGCGGCTCGGTAAAGGCCGGCAAGGGGAAGGAGCGGGAGACGGGAGAGCATGTCTTGCTTGCTGGATGGGCCATCCTGAGCGGAGCCGAAGGGCCCAGAACGGCGATGCTCGTTACAGGCAGTTGCGCTTCTGCTGCAGGTAGAGGTCTGCGAGCACGAGCGCTGCCATACTCTCGACAATTACGGGGGCGCGGACGGCGACGCAAGGGTCGTGCCGGCCCTTGGCGGCGAGTTCGCCGTTTTCGCCATTCCTGCTGGCCGTCTTCTGCGACTGCGAAATCGTCGCCGTCGGCTTGAACGCGAGCCTGCATTCGATATCGGCGCCGTTGCTGATTCCGCCGACGCTTCCGCCCGCGTTGTTCGTGCGGGTGCGGAACTTGCCGTCTTCAAAATAAATTTCGTCGTTGTGTTCGCTGCCGTGCATTCTCGCTCCGGCAAAGCCGCTCCCGATCTCGAATCCCTTGCATGCCGGGATGCTGAGCATCGCCTGCGCGAGCAGCGCGTCGAGCCTGTCGAATACGGGTTCGCCGAGTGTGGCGGGAACGTTTTTCACGAGAAGCTTGACCGTCCCGCCGACGCTGTCTCCGTTCTTCTTCGCGTCGAGGATTTCGGCTTCCATCTTGGCGCTTGCCGCCGCGTCGGGGCAACGTACGGTCGAGGCTTCGATCGCCTCGTGCGTGAGTGCGTTCGTGTCGAGCGCCGGGCAGTCCACCTGGCCTACGGAATCCACCCAGGCGAGGAACTCGGTGCCTGCCACCTGGGCGAGCAGCTTCATGGCCACTGCGCCCGCGCACACGCGCCCGATGGTCTCGCGTGCGGAACTCCTTCCGCCGCCGCGGTAGTCGCGGAATCCGTACTTCAGGTCGTAGCACAGGTCGGCATGCCCAGGACGGTACCACTTGGCTATTTCGGCGTAGTCGCCGCTATGCTGGTCTTCGTTGAACACCGCGAAAGAGATGGGCGTGCCCGTAGTCTTGCCTTCGAAAACGCCGCTCAGGATGCGCACCTTGTCTTTTTCGTTGCGGGCGGTGGTCGTCTTGTTCTGGCCGGGCCGCCTCCTGTCCAGCAGGACCTGGACGTCTTCTTCGGTGAGGGGGAGGCCTGCGGGGCAGCCGTCCAGGACCGCGCCTACGGCCGGTCCGTGGGATTCGCCCCAGGTGGTAACGGAAAAAATTTTGCCAAATGTGCTAGCCATGTCACAAAATATAGATAATGAACTAAAAATGCCGGCGAAAGCATGACTATATGCCAAAAGTTTATTATCTTTTACATAGGTTTTAGGAGATCCCTAGTGACTAAGTTTGCAAACATCGTTCTGTTGCTGATTATGGCGCTTTCTATGGAAGTGCTCGCTCAGCGCAATAACGAACTGGATTTCGCTGGGATACCTTTTGGTTCTTCCCGCGAAACTGTCATCGAAGAAGTCATGAAAATGGGCTATGAGCCCTACGGGCAGATGGGCAAGGGTGAACGTGTTGTACTCCCCATGTTCAGGTTCGGAGAACTGCCGGTGCAGGTATCGTTCATTTTCAACGCGAATGACAAGTTCTACGCCTTCGAGATCCGTACCGGCAAGGTAGAGGATTCCCGCAGGTTCAAGGCTATCGAGGCCGCCGAATACATGTCCGAGCAGTTCACGCTCAAGTACGGCAAGGCCGCCCAGGACCCCGCGGTTAACGAGAACAACCTGGTCGAAGGCCGCAACAACTACCAGGAATGGTATGGCGTGAAGCTGCTGAACGCGTTTACCGCCATCATCAAGAAGGGCGGCAAGTACTTCGTGCTCGGCTACGTGGAACACCGTACGCTCATGAAGGAAGTTCCTGGTCAGAAAAAGGGCAAGGAGAAGGCTCCTACCCAACCGGTATTCTAGGTCGGACCTCGTATCTAAGTCTAAGACACATAATAAGTTAACCAAAACCGAAGCCCCCGGATGAATCCGAGGGCTGATTTTGTACAAATTCACATTTTGAAAGCGCGGTTCCCGCGCCGTCGCTAGCTCTTGAACTTGTCGAGAGCGTTGTTCGGGCCGATGAGGAACAGCACGTCGTCTTCCTGCAACACGATGTCGGCGAGGTTACCGATCTTGGGCGTCGGTTCCTGCGGGTCGCGGATGGCGATGACCTGCACGCCGTACTTGTGGGTGATGTTCAGGTCCTTAAGCGTCTTCCCGAGGAATTCCTTGGGGCACACGACTTCCACGATGCTGAAGCCTTCCATGAACGGCAAGAAGTCGAGCATGTTCGGGCGGTTCAGGCGTTCGGCGAGCGCGATGGCGGAGTCCCTTTCCGGGTGGAAGATGTCCGAGACGCCGAGCTTCTCGAGGATGCTCGAGTGGGCGGCGCTACTGGACTTCGCGATGATGTGCTTCACGCCCAGTTCCTTGAGGTTCAGCACGGTGAGGAGGCTTGCCTCCAGGTTCTCGCCGATACAGACGATGACGGAGTCCGCCTTCTGGAGCGGGATGCTCGCGAGCTGTTTTTTGCGGGTGGAGTCGGCGACCATGGCCTGCGATACGGTGCTGGAGATGTCCTGCACCTTTTCGGGATGGTTATCCACCACGAGCACGTCGTGCCCGAGGCTCGTCAGGTGACGGGCGAGGAAGATGGCGGAGTTGCCGAGACCGATAATGATGTATTGCTTGGATGCCATGCTTTTAAATGTAGTTAATAGTTACAAGGCACCTGCGGTGCAGTTATTAGTTAATAGTTACTAGTTACTAGAAATTGAGGTCTAGAGATGTTTATTGCCTAAAAGTTACTAGGAACTCAGAACTAGTAACTGCCGCTATACAAAACTTGGCAACTTGTTGCCTAGTTGCTGTTATCCACTATGTGGAGAAGCGGCCTAGCCGACCATGATGTCTTCTTCGGCGAACCAGGTGGTGTTCTTGACCTGACCCGCGACGGCGGAGATGAGGAACAGTGGTCCCATACGGCCGATGAACATCACGCAGCAGATGACAATCTTGCCTACCGTGGACAGTTCGCCCGTAAGTCCCATCGAGAGCCCGCAGGTGCTGTAGGCGCTGATGACCTCGAATAGGATCCTGAGGAAGGGTGTGCCGTTCTCGTTGAAGCCGGTGCCCGCGGGAATTTCGGTGATGAGGAGTACCATCGTGGCAAGAGCTATCACGACGATGGCCACCACGAAGATTCGCACGGCCTTGTCGACCGTGGTTTCGGGAATGGTGCGGCCCATGACCTGGGTCTTTTCGCGGCCGAGCAGGCGGTTGAACCCGAGCAGCCCGATGACCGCTGCCGTGGTGACCTTGATGCCGCCGCCGCAGCTACCGGGGTTTGCGCCGATGAACATGATGATGATAAAGAAGAACAGGGAACTGGCGCAGAGGGCCGGAGTGTCTATCGTGTTGAGGCCCGCCGTACGGCTCGTGAACGCCATGAAGAACGTCGTCTGGAGCTTGTCGAAGAGGCTGAGCCCGTCGAGCGTGTTGCTCCATTCGGTTATGGTAAAGGCGATGATGCTCACCGCGATGATGACGAACGTGCAGAACGTCGCGATGCGGGTGTGGAGCGAAATCTTGCGGAACTTGCGGACCTTGAAGTCGAAGGCGTACTGCAGTTCGGTGATGGCGAGGAAGCCGAACCCGCCCGCCAGCGCGAGGATGCAGGTCGTGATGTTCATGACCGGGTTCAGCTGGAACTGCACGAGCGAATCGGGGAACAGCGTGAACCCGACGTTGCAGAATGAACTTACCGCCTGGAACAGCGAGCAGAAGAAGCGGTCGTAGAGTTCCATGTCGCTGAACTGCGTGAAGTAGAATACGCCGCCGATGGCTTCGAGGATGAACGTGAAGGGGAGCACCGCCATGAGGATGCGCTTCGCGTCGACGTTACCTTCTTGCGTGAAATCCGAAAGCAGTACCGACTGGTGGTTGAAGCCCGGGTGCATGCCCGCGAGCAAAATGAGCACCGTAGATACGGTCATGATACCCAAGCCGCCCAGCTGCATGAGGATGATGAGCACCCAGTCGCCGAAGTTCGTGAAGGTGCTGCTGATGTCGATGACCGAGAGTCCTGTGACGCAGACGGCGGATGTCGCCGTGAAGAGGGCCTGCAAGAAGTCGATGGGTTCGTGCGTAGATACCGGCAGGCGGAGAAGGACTGCACCAACGGCAATGAGCAGCAGGTAGCCGAGAACCACCAGGGTAATCGGGTTCGCTTGTTTCTTCGGCTTGAAGACATTCTCGGAAGTCGTGTCCGAGAAGGCCTGGTACTTCGATTTCAACATGGGGAGAAAGATAGTAATTTCTAGATTTGGGCGCGTTATGAAGAACATGCGTGCCATTCTCATGCCGATAGCGATTGTCCTCGGAATCCTGATTCCGCAGGCGCACGTGCTTTCGCCCATGATGCCGTTCTTGATCGGCACCATGATGTTTTTGACTTTCGTGACGAAAATCCCCCCGCAGACGCACGGCTATACCTTCAAGATAGAAATCCGCGCGCTCGCGGTTAGCCTTCTGCTCGTTGCCGCCCTCGCGGGTTTTGTTAAGTTGTTCGACCTCCCGCGCGAAGTGCTGCTCGGTGGCGCCATCATCGCGCTTTGCCCGCCGGCCAATGCCGCCCCCGCGATGGCCAAGATGCTCGGCGGTTCGGCGTCGCTTGCCCTCAAGATATTCCTGAGCGGAAACCTCATCGCGTGTTTTTCCATCCCGATTGTGTTCGGTTACCTCACCGGCACCGATGCGAGCCTGAGCGACATCTCGATGAAGATTTTCAACACCATCCAGCCCATCATCAGCATTCCTTTGGCATTTGCGCTGGGCCTGCGCGCGTTTTACCCGGAACTTGCCGACCGCGCCGCGAAATACCAGAAGTACACGATGTTCGTGTGGACTTTCTCGGTATTCGTGATTTTGGCGAAGGCGAGCTACGACATACGCGAGATGGGGTTCATGGACTTGTGGAACAGCGGCAAGCTCCCGATGATGGCGGGCATCTCGCTGGTGCTTTGCATATTGCTTTTTGCCCTCGGGTGGTTTGCCGAAAGGAACCGCCGCCCCATCGAAGGCTCGCAGAGCATGGGCCAGAAGAATACCACGCTCGTCATTTGGATTGCGACCCTGTATGCGGGCCCCGTCGTGGCGCTTGCCCCTACGTGCTATGTGGTATGGCAGAACCTGGTTTTGAGTTTCATGTCGGCGCGCATCAAGCCGAAAGATCAGGCGAACGCTGAGCCAGAAAATAGCGCTCCCGCAAAAACGGAATAAAAAATTTACGTCATCCCGCATGCTGTATAGCTGGTTTTGTTCATATATTTTCGTATATGGGCGTTGTTTATAAATACTCGTTGTTGGCGCTTGTTGTCTGCGCTCTGGCTTCATGCCAGTCTAAACCTGCTACCGATATGGCGGCAGTGCAGCAACAGCCGCAAGTCAAGACTGAGCCGTCTGTCAGTGATACAAGTGCGTACGTTACCATTGTCGATACGAGCGTTCACGATAGTGTATTTCGCGAAGAGACTGTCCCTGTGGAGCAGGGCGGGTTCGTAGAGTATTTTAACGGCAGAAATCAGAAAAAGATAAATGCGACGAAGATTTTTTATGCCTATTCCGATTCCATAAGCCCCTTTGTCAAGGGACATTCGGGAAGCCCTACTTTTGCGGACATGGTCGCATTGGCGTATGCCAGGCACTACCCCATGGAAATTAGTCCGGATGATGTCTGGCTCATGCTTCTGGACGGTTTCCGGCTGCATGTAAAGAGCAATCGCGACGCCTTGAAGGACCGCTTTGTGGGTCCGGGTGCAGATACCAGCATCAAGGTTTCTGCGAACTGGCTGACGCTGGAATCTTCGCACGGGGAATGGTTCGGTGTCATCACGGCCCTGTTTGACGAATTGCAGCAAAAAATTCCCGCCGAAACCGCGGAACCCCTGCGGACGAAATTTTCGACCACGAGTCCCACTGACTACAACATTTCCCGTGCTATGGTCCTGTCGGTCGCTTCTGAATACTATTCCTACTCGGTGTACACGCTCTGCGGTATTCCCCGGATAAAGATTGAGGGGACTAGGCAGGACTGGCTATTACTGAAGGAGGCCTTCAACAAGCTTGCATCGCGGCTCGATATGGAATGGTGGTCGGAACAGTTGAACCCGATTCTCGACGAATTTGCAAATGCGTTTGACGGGAAATCCGGTGTGGAATTCTGGCAGCGCATCTTCAAGGTGCCGGAACAGAAGGGCTGCGGAAATGCGCGGTTTAGTGGCTGGCTGACGAAGTTCTATCCGTACCTCTTTAACGATGAAAACTCTGAATTCAAGAGACGTACGGAATGGAATGGTGGTATCGAGTTCGAACAACTGCCAAAGGTCATCTCGTCGTTTGACATAAAATGGGATTATCTCGGCCGCGAAATTCCCCTGAAGCTTACCACGGGATTTGTCGGCATCCAGGTGGATACGGCAACGGGAATGCTGAAGGCCTCCAGGGGGTATGCCCTGCGTTCCCACTGTGGCTGGTGCAACATGAATAAACTTTCGGGCACGCTGGAATACATTCCGGGAAAGCCGCTCCGGTTGCAGGAAGCTCTCGCCATTTCGGATTCGATGAATTTCTATGACAGGAATGGCCTTGTTTATGCGACACACGACCGCGCCGAAATCGAAAAATTTGCCATGGTTGCCGATTACGAGGAGGAATACCCGGAAGATGATTTTGGAGTCCGGGTGCTTTTTGAGGACGTTAAGCCTTCTGTATCAGTCAACCTTTATCGGAAAGGCGAATTGATAGAGCATTTGTCCTATTTTGCAAAGCTGAATCCAGAAGTGATTCCCGATTCGGCCTCCATTGGGGCGATGCAGGGAATCCAGGGCGCGGGCGCATGGAAAAACAGGGACCGCATGGAGGCGTTCTTCAAGGAGCGGAAAATTTCCACTGAAGGCGAGTCCGCGGAATTCGCACACGAAAAGTCTATCCCGAAACTGGATGTCAAAGTAATTGTAGACTCATTTGCTATTAAAGAAGGCAAGTCGCTTAAGGAAAATTTGCCAGTGAAGTTTTATAAAGCGGGACTGGCCGATAATGTCAAGACTACATGCGGCTGGCGACTTGAAAGGGCTTTTTACCGCCATTATAAGGAAGGGCAGGATGTGACTGTGGATGCCGAACTTACTTTCGGTGAAGAAGGCCGTGTCGTTAAGGTCGATATGGACACGGAACACCCTGTTTACGGGGATTTCTTGCAAGAGGTCAAGACAGTCCTTTATTACGGATGGATGTTTCCGCGGCTCCACTACGTGGTAGTAGAGGGCGAACGCGCACAGGAAATCGTACATTCTATAAAAATTCGTGTTACTTTCTCGAAGGATAGCCGGACAAAGAAATGACCCACGCAGAACTTGTCAAGAAACTCCTCGAAAATCAGGACCTGAAGTACCGCGATTTCCATGCGTCGCTGTTGCCGAATATCGACAAGAAGTCGATTATCGGCGTGCGCGTGCCCGTGATGCGGAAAATTGCGAAGGAGTTCATGGATTCTGCGGCGAAATTCGCGGTGGGCACGAAGTCGGCGGTAGGGAAGTCGGCGGCAAAAACTATGCCGAAGGATGTCGCGAATTTTTTGGACAAGCTGCCGCACAAGTATTTCGAAGAGAACCAGGTGCACCTCCTTGTGGTCGAAAAGATCAAGGATGCGGAAGAGTGCCTGCGCCGTATCGAGCAGTTCTTGCCCTACATCAACAACTGGGCGGTTTGCGACGGTAAGTCTCCGAAGGCATTGCTCAAGGACGAGGCCCGCTTTTTGGCCCGCATCAAGGCGTGGCTCAAGTCGAGCAAGCCTTACACGGTGCGTTTCGGCGTGAATATGCTCATGAACTTTTTCCTGGACGAACGCTTTGACAAGAAACACCTGGAAATGGTTGCCGCAATAGACGAGAAGAAGTTTGACGATTCCGATACCGGCGCTGCAAAGTCCTCGATAAATGCAGCGCGCTCCACGGATCGCTACTACGTGCAGATGGTCGTCGCCTGGTATTTCGCGACGGCGCTCGCCAAGCAGTGGGATAGCGCGTTCCCTTACATAAAGAACCGCAAGCTTTCGCCGTGGATTCACGCCAAGACCATCCAGAAGGCGTGCGAGAGTTACCGCATCACCGACGAGCAGAAAAAAGTTTTGCGCGCCTTGAAGTAGGTTTGTATTTCTGGTGTGGCAGGCTTATTTCGAGAGCCTGTGGTTCATGTGCGCTTCGACCACGTTCACCACGTAGTCGCCGAGCTTTTCGCAGTCGTTTATCAGGTCCATGTAGTGCACGCCCATCTGGTAGCTGTAACGCTGCGCGTTCAGGTCGTTCACGTTCAGTTCCTTGAGCATCTTGCGGTAATCGTTGATTTCGAATTCGAACGCTTGGACTGCCTTCGGGTCGGCTTCGGGCCTGTTCTCGACAACCAGGAGCATCTGGGTGAGCATCTGGTCGCAGAATTTCATCATGCCGTCGATACGGCTGTATTGTTCTTCGGTGTAGTCCTCGCCGCACTTGAACTTGCGATTCAGAACGCGGGCCATGTTGTAGCAGGCGTCGCCGATACTCTCGATTTCGGAAATTTCCTTGAGCATGCACTGCAGCTTGGTCTTACTTTCGGGGCTCAGGTGACCTTCGCTTACTTTGTTCAAATACTCACCGATTTCCATTTCCAGTTTGTCGCTGATGCCTTCGTACTTTTCGATGCGGGCGAACAGTTTCGCGAATGCGGCTTCGTCTTTTAGCTTGAGGAGTTCAGGTACAAAACGGAACATCTTGAGCGTGCGTTCGGCGAACAGGTTGATTTCCTTGCGGGCTTCGAACAGCGAGAGTTCCGCGGTGCTCATGAGGCCGCCGCTGATGAACTTGATGCTGAAATCTTCGGGGTCTTCCTTTTCCTTGATGATCCTGCAGATGAGCTTTTCCATCGGTTTGATGAACCAGATGAGGAGCGCCACGTTGCACAGGTTGAACGCTGTGTGGAATCCGGAGAGGGCGTAGGTCACGCGGACGCCCGCATGGGCGATTTCTTCTTCGGTTTGTGGCACGAAGTTCGGGTCGAAGCCCACGAAATGGCAGACCATGTTCACGAACGGGTGGAATATGATGAGCACCCACACCACGCCGAATACGTTGAAGAGCATGTGGGCGAGGGCCGCGCGCCGCGCCTGCGTACTTGCCGAAAGGGCCGCGAGGTTCGAGGTGACCGTGGTACCGATGTTTTCGCCCATAACGAGCGCGATGCCCTGGTAAATCGGGAGCACGCCGCTGGAGCAGAGGAGCAACGTGATTGCCATGATGGCCGCGGAGGACTGCACGCACATCGTCAGGATTCCGCCCAGGAGCAGGAACAGGAGCGTCGAGAGCATGCCCCAGTTGCCGCAGGTCGCGAAGAAGTTGATGACCGCCTGGTTGTGCGAGAGGTCCATCGCGACGGCGTTTTCGCGGAGCGTCGTGAGGCCGAGGAACATGAACGAAAATCCGAATATGAATTCAGCGAAACTTTTCACGCTGTTCTTGCGCACATACGAAAGCGCGATGGCGAGCCCGAAGAAGGGCCACACGAAGCTGCTCATGTTGAACTGGAATCCGAATATCGACATGATCCACGCTGTGGCCGTGGTTCCGATATTTGCACCCATAATAACAGGAATGGCCTGCTTAAGCGTAAGCAGACCAGCATTAACGAAACTGACAGTCATGACGGTGGTTGCAGTCGAGGACTGCACGGCGGCGGTAACGAACGTACCCGTAAGGAGTCCACCCGCTCGGTGCTTGGTCATGGTTCCAAGGACTGCGCGGAGGTGTCCGCCGGTGAGTTTTTGCAAGCCTTCGCTCATCGTTTTCATGCCGAACATGAGGAGCGCGAGGCATCCGATCATCTTGAGGATCATTAGAGTCATAGGACATTCCTATTATGTGGCGCCACTTACCGGGGTCATCGTCGCTGCCTTTCAGCTAGTCCGGATTTGCGGCGTAGATTTATTTTGTTTCTGTTTACAAGCAATGATAGAAAAAAGCGGGCCGTGTTTCAAGGGAACGCGGGTGGAGGCGTGATTGCCGCTACGGCATGGAATGGTATCCCGGTTTGCGGAGGGGTGGTGGACTATTGCGTGTTTTTTTTGTATTTTGTTGCCTGTATGTTGAAGAAAACCCTGCTGCTTTCGTTGCTGATGTGTGCCGCTGCCTTTTCTGCGAGCGGTCGATATTGGAATACGGGTCTCGGCGGGGTTACAATGCAGCACCTTTCCATGCAGTCTTCTCCGCGTGGAGCCGCGCTTTCGGGTGCCGGCGTCGCTGACCCCGCTCGGGTATCCGAGGTGAGTCGCAACCCCCTGGCCATCACGCGCATGCGGTCCGCTGAATTCGGGCTGAACCAGATCGTGTTTGGCGATGCGGGTGCCGACAACTTCGTCTCGGTCTATTACGGGCTTCCGCTGGGCGAAAGCTACGGGCTTTCCCTCGGGCTCGAGTACCTCGGGTACGACGAAATCGAGGGCCGCGACGAGAATGGCGAGCTTGCCGCTGAATATGGGGCTTATGCCTGGGCCGCTCAGGCCGGCTTCGGCAACCGCGGCAAGGCGTTCGGGTGGTCGCTCTCCGCGCGTTTCGCGTACCAGACTATCGACGATGAATCGAATATCGCCATCCTCGCCGATGGTGGCGTAATCTACCGCGTCATGCAGTACATTTCTTTCGGTGCGACCGTCACGAATTTCGGGTACGTGACCGAAAGCGAATACGACCACGCGCATGAATCCGCCCCGCTGGCCCTGCAGGCGGGCATTACGGGCATTGTCCCGGTCGCGCGCATTTTCAATCTCGAGAGCCTCTGGGAAGTTCACCTCTCCGCCGACATCTACCGCCGTGCCGACATGGACGATCCCGAATGGCGCTTCGGCACCGAAATCGCCTACCAGGAATTCCTCTTGTTACGCATGGGTTACGCGCTGCGCCCGCATACCGAAGACGGCTTCAGCGCCGGTATCGGGTTCTCCTTCGGCATGGTCGTGTTCGACTACGGCTATTCGCCGCGCCCTGCGCTTGGCTCCGGCAACCACTACCTCGGTCTCGGCCTGCGTTTCTAGCGGCTTTCCCATCTTAGCACGTCGAGTGCTTTTGTATCTGGTACGTGATGCTTCCGCGGCTGATTCCCAGCTTGTGCGCTGCGCGGCTCTTGTTCCAGTCGCATGATTCGAGCGCTTCCTTGATGACTATCCATTCGGGCGCGATGGCGCGTTTCTTTGCCCACAGGTTCTCTCCGCTCATCCGTTTCTGGACGATGCTCTCCTCGTTCACGGCGGTCGACGAGTATTCCTCGCAGAGGACTTCCCTGATATGGATTCCGTGTGATTTCAGGAGCGCATAGCGCTGCAGTACGTTTTTCAGCTGGCGCACGTTGCCGGGCCATTTGAACTGCTTGAGCGAATCGATTTCGTCGAGCGAGAGCCTGCCTTTGGGCGGTTCGAAATGCGTGCGCCTCGCGTTTTCGCAGATGCCGCTCCAGATACTTACTGCGATGTCGTCAAAGTCGCTGCGGTCGCGCAACGGCGGGATGAATATCGGGAACACGTTCAGCCTGAAGAACAGGTCTTCGCGGAAGCGCTTCGCCGCGATTTCCTTTTTGAGATCGCGGTTCGTGGCGCATATCAGCCGGAAGTCTACGGGTATGCTTTTCGACGAACCCACGGGCAGCACCGCCTTCTCTTGCAGGATGCGCAGGAACTTGCTCTGGGCGTCGAGCGGAAGTTCCCCGATTTCGTCGAGGAAGAGCGTGCCTCCGTTCGCGGCGCGCACGATTCCCTTCTGGTCGGCGTAGGCGCCCGTGAACGCGCCCTTGACCGAGCCTTCGAGCGTGCTTTCGATGAGGTTCTGCGCGAGCGCCCCGCAGTTGAGGGCGACAAACGGGCCGAACCTGCGCGGGCTATGGTCGTGTATGTAGCGGGCAGCGACTTCCTTGCCGGCGCCCGATTCCCCCTGGATGAGGACGGTGACGGACGAGTTCGCCGCGATCTGTAGCAGTTTTTTCGGATCTTTCATAGGGTCTCCTAACCATAAAACGATTTCGCGGCCGTTTTATGCCGTCGGAGCCCCGGTTTTTTACATTCGCACTCCAGTTTTTACAAAACCTTGCCGTCACCTTCTCAAATTTTTATATTTGCCCCCGCTCGGGGAATTCTCCCCGGCAGACATAGACACAATAAGGCGCCCGCAAAAAATTGCTTTGAAAAAGAAATTTGAGCGAGACCGAGTGCAGGCAGGAACGAGAAGTGGTGAATACTGGAAGTCTTTACCACTTCGAGTGACGAAAATGCACGAAGAGTCGCAGCCAAATTTCTGAAAATGAATTTTTGGTGGGCGCCGGAAACCAAAGTGGCTGGCCAGATGGGTAGGCTTGGGCAAGTCCCCGAACGGGGATTGATCGTGAGGAAAGCGATCGCGCTCGAAGCCGAGAGGTTTGGTGGCCCGAAAGGAAAAAATGAGTCAAAGAATCGTATGCAAGTTCGGCGGCAGCTCTGTCGCCGATGCCGGCCAGTTCAAGAAGATCAAGGCCATCGTTGAATCCGACAAGAACCGCAA
>NZ_JAFZKX010000058.1 GCF_017551775.1 Fibrobacter sp.
CTTTTCGAGAGCCTGGATACCGAATTCGCCAAAGGCGATATAGTTGCCACGAGAGGCGACGCCCTTCATGCGCCCTTTCATCTGCTTACGATGTAATGTTCTTTTAGGACTCAGCATAATTACTTCTCTCTCTTGTTGTCGTTCATGACGTCCTTGCCAATCTTTTCACCGTGCATGATCCACACCTTGATACCGATGGCACCATAGACGGTCTTTGCAATGGCAGTTGCGTAGTCGATGTCAGCACGAAGAGTGTGCAGAGGCACGCGGCCTTCGGCATACTTTTCAACGCGGGCGATTTCGGCACCGCCGAGGCGGCCACCGCACTGCACCTTGATTCCTTCAACGCCCATGCGCATAGCGGACTGGATAGCGCGCTTCATGGCACGGCGGAAAGAAATACGCTTTTCGAGCTGGCGGGCAATGTTTTCAGCGACGAGCTTGGCATCCGTTTCCGGACGCTTGATTTCGTGGACTGCAATATAGATTTCTTTACCGGTGAGGAACTGGAGTTCGCCCTTCAAGCGTTCCAATTCTTCGCCCTTCTTACCGATAACGATACCCGGACGGGCGGTAAAGAGGTTCACGTTCACCTTCTTGACGGTACGTTCGATGCCGACCTTGGAAAGGGAGGCATGTTCGAAACGCTTCATCAAGTAGCGACGGAGCACGATATCTTCATAGAGAAGATCGGCAAACTTGTCTTCGGCATACCACTTGGATTCCCAACCGCGGATAACGCCAAGACGAAGACCATTGGGATGACTCTTGTGACCCATGTTAATTCTCCTTGTCTGCGACGACGACGGTTAAGTGGGAGAGCGGCTTTTCGATACGGAAAGCACGGCCCTGGGAACGCGGGTGAATGCGCTTCATGATCGTGCCACCATCAGCGGTGATGGTCTTGATCACGATTTCTTCGGCGGAAACCGGAGCGGTAGATTTCTGCTTCAGGTTCGCAACGGCGGACTTGAGAGCATTTTCAACCAGCGGAGCACCCTTGGTCTGCGTACGGAGGATGGAGAGCATCGCGAAGGCTTCGCTAACGGACTTGCCGCGAACGAGATCGACAACGCGACGGAGCTTGCGAACGCCGTAACGGACGTTTTTTACTTTAGCTACAGCTTGCATTATTTCTTGCCTCCAGCAGTTTCAGTCTTGCGGTGACCACGGAACGTACGGGTCATAGAGAATTCGCCGAGCTTATGGCCAACCATGTTTTCGGTGACATAGACCGGGATGAACTGCTTGCCGTTATAGACGGAGAAAGTAAGTCCGACCATATCCGGGACGATTGTGGAACGACGGGACCAGGTCTTGATAGCCTGTTTCTTGTCGGAACCGGCCATCGCCTGGGCCTTGCTGAGAACGTGGGAATCCACGAACGCACCTTTCTTAAGGGATCTAGACATGAATTAGGCCCTCTTCTGACGATGACGTACGATGAACTTATCGGTACGCTTGTTGTTACGAGTTTTTGCACCCTTAGAGTTCTTGCCCCAAGGAGAGCACGGATGACGACCACCAGAGGTACGACCTTCACCACCACCGAGGGGGTGATCGACCGGGTTCATAACGACACCACGGACGGCCGGGCGCTTGCCGAGCCAGCGAGAGCGGCCTGCAGAACCCGAGGATTCATTCATGTGATCGATATTGGAAACCTGGCCAACGGTAGCGAGGCAGTCTTCCGGGATGTAGCGGACTTCGCCACTCGGAAGCTTGACCTGGCAGAGCTTGCCGTCCTTGGCAACCAGTTCAGCACCGGCACCAGCGGAACGAGCAATCTGGGCACCCTTGCCCGGCTTCATTTCGATGTTGTGGATAACCGTGTTCAGCGGAATATCGCGGAGAGGGATAGCGTTACCTACGCGGAATTCTGCGCCTTCGCCAGAATTCAGCACATCGCCAACCTTGATGTCGGCCGGAGCGATGATGTATGCGCGCTTGCCGTTTTCGTACTTGACGAGAGCGATACGGGCAGTACGGTTCGGATCGTATTCAATCGTTTCGACAGTGCAGGAGAGACCAGCAAACTGACGCTTGAAATCAATGATACGATACAGTTTCTTGTGACCACCACCACGACGACGGGAAGTAATTTCACCAGCATTGTTACGGCCGGAGCTACGCTTGATACCTTCGGTAAGCGGCTTGTACGGCTTTTCGGCAGTGATTTCCTTGCGGTCACCAATCTGCTTGTAACGCAGTGTCGGGGTAATCGGGCGATAAGATTTCAGACCCATGGTTATACTCCTTCAAACTCGGCAATCTTTTGCCCGGCCTTGAGTGTGATGTAGGCCTTCTTCCAGTTCGGTTTCTTGCCAGCGACCATACGGACGCGCTTAATCTTGCCGCGGTTGATCAAAGTATTGACCTTAGCGACCTTGACGTCAAAGCGCTTTTCGATAGCGGCCTTGATATCGTCCTTGCTAGCGTCCATGGCAACCTTGAACACGTACTTGTGCACATCGGTACGACGATTGACCATGTTCTTCATGGTTTCTTCGGTGACGTGCGGAGCAACGAGGATTTCACGAATTTCTTTCATTAGCGGCCTCCTTCAAGTTCTGCAAGAGCAGCCTGAGAGATGACAACATTGTTCGCACGGACGATGTCGTAAGTATTGACATCTTCGACGCGGGCGCAACGGCACCAAGGAATGTTGTTGGAGGAGAGATAGAGGTTCGCATCCTTAGCGCTCACGACAAACAGAGCATTGCGCTGTTCGACGCCAGCCTTATTGAGGACAGCGAGGAGATCCTTGGTCTTCGGGGCAGCGAAGCTGAGAGCTTCGAACACGAGGACCTTGCCTTCCTGGGCCTTTGCAGCGAGTGCAGAGTGGAAAGCGATCTTCTTGACCTTCTTGTTTACCTTTTCGAAGTAGTCATGGGACTTCGGACCGTGAGCCTTGGCACCACGAACCCAAACTGCAGAGGTGTTCTGGCCGGAACGAGCGCGACCCGTACCCTTCTGCTTCCACGGTTTCTGGCCACCGCCGCTGACTTCGGACTTGGTCTTGGTCTTTGCGGTTCCCTGACGGTTGTTGTTCAGGATAGCCTTGATGTGGAGGTACATGCAGACCTTGTTGACTTCCTGGTCGAAGAGAGCCGGGAGCTGGATATCATTCTTGAAATCGCCAGTAGCGGCGAAAAGCTTTGCACTAGCCATTAGTCTTTCCTCACCACGATAATGCTGTTCTTCGGACCCGGGACAGCGCCACGGACGAAGATCAGGTTGCGGTCGCCATCAACTTTGACGACCTGGAGGTGCTTCACGGTCACTTTCTTGTTGCCGTACTGACCAGCCATACGCTTACCCGGGAAAACACGACCCGGATAGGAGTGAGCGGACGTACCACCCGGTTCACGCATGTTGTGCGTACCATGGGAACGAGGACCGCTGTGGAAACCGTGGCGCTTGATAGTGCCAGAGAAACCATGACCCTTGGAGATGCCGGAGACGTTCACCGTCTTAGCATCGGCGAAGTCGGCAGCGCCGAATTCCTTGCCAACCGGCCAGGATTCGAGATCAGCGACATCAAATTCGGCGAGGTGTTCGCGAACAGCAACATCAGCCTTCTTGAAATGGCCGATTTCTGCCTTGTTGGCACGCTGTTCCTTCTTGAGACCAAAGCCGATCTGGACAGCAGTATAGCCGTCCTTTTCTTCTGTCTTGTGGGAAACGACCACGCACGGACCGGCTTCGAGAACCGTGACAGGGACGCATTCGCCCTGTTCCGTGAACACTTGGGTCATTCCCAA
>NZ_JAFZKX010000059.1 GCF_017551775.1 Fibrobacter sp.
GAACGTTTTATTTCAACATATATCCATGGATAATTCCACGCAAAATCCGCTATTTATATCAAACGCTCCTGGAAACACTATGCAGGCGTTTCTCGATAATGAACTTTCCAAATGCGAAAAATTCATTATCAGCGTGGCGTTTATTTCTCGCAGCGGTCTTGCTCCATTGAAGCAAACCTTGCTGGAATTGGAAAACAGAAAAGTTCCTGGAAGAATCCTTACAACGGACTATTTGACTTTTACCGAGCCATCAGCACTCAGAGCCTTATCGAAATATTCGAATATTGAACTGAAAATATTTCGTTGCGACAAGAATGTCCGTGGATTTCACACTAAGGGATATTTGTTTTTCAGAGATAAGATAGTCAGCGTTACCATTGGTAGCTCAAATCTTACCGGGAATGCACTTGCTATCAACAAAGAATGGAATGCATGCTACTCTGTTGAAGAAGATGAATCTTTGTGCAAAAATGTCATTAATGACTTTGATGAATTGTGGAATAGTCCCAATGCATTCACAATAACAGATGATATTCTCGACGAATATGCCAGCACATATCAAGAACAGAAACGAATTAGTGCTGAAATTCTGCGTAAAAAGATTGAGCAGAAAAAAGATCAAGTTATAAGTGAATCGCAGCAAATTTCGATAGGGCAAGTTCTACTTGAACCTAATTCAATGCAGTTAGATTTCATTCAGAAGCTAAATGAAATTCGAGCCATGGGCGAACACCGCGCCCTGTTAATTTCAGCGACTGGAACCGGAAAGACATACGCCGCAGCATTTGCTTTAAGGGAGATTAACCCCAAACGCGCTCTTTTCCTAGTTCATCGAGAACAAATCCTGCGAAAAGCCATCGGATCGTTTAAAAATGTATTTGGAGATACAAAAACATTTGGGCTGTATTCTGGAAATGCGAACGAAACAGATCGAGATTATGTATTCGCAACCATGCAGACGATGGCATCACATTTCGAAGATTTTAGGAAGGATGAATTCCAGCTTATCGTTGTTGATGAAGCACATCGAGTCGGAGCCGAAAGTTACCAAAGAATGATGAACTATTTCAATCCCGATTTGTGGATTGGCATGACAGCTTCACCTGATCGTAGCGATAAATTCGATGTTTATGCGGCTTTCGACCATAACATTGCGCACGAAATTCGCTTGCAAGAGGCCATGCGGCTCAATCTTCTTTGTCCGTTCCATTATTACGGCATAACGGATATCTTTGTCGATGGAAAAGAGAAAGAAAAGAGAGATTTTGCAAGGCTTGTCTGTAATGAACGCGTCAACTACATCATTGAAAAGGCTGAATACTTTGACCATAGCGGAAATCGCGTAAAAGGTCTTGCTTTTTGTAGTTCTCTTGAAGAATCGAAGGAACTGTCTAAAAAGTTTAACGAACGCGGATACAAAACAATTGCTTTGTCAGGCGCTGATTCTCAGGATGTTCGCGAACAGGCAGTAAAACGGCTGGAAGATGATAATCGTGATAATGGTCTAGATTACATTTTTACGGTCGACATTTTCAATGAAGGTATTGACATCCCGCAGGTAAATCAGATTTTGATGCTTCGCCCAACGGAATCGCCTATTATTTTCGTACAGCAATTGGGGCGAGGCCTCCGTAAAGCCGAAAATAAAGAGTTTGTGATGATTCTCGATTTTATCGGGAATTACAGCAATAATTACATGATTCCTATTGCTTTGTCGGGTGACAGAACTTATAACAAGGATAATATTCGTCGCTATGTTCGACAGGGCGTTAAAGCGCTGGAAGGGGCTTCTACAATTCATTTTGACGAAATTGCCCGCAAACGGATTTATGAATCCATTGATTCCGCCAATTTCAGCGAGATGAAGCTGATTAAGGAATGCTATAAGAATCTGAAATACAAGCTGGGTAGAATTCCAAACCTGATGGATTATGAGGAATATGGCGAAATCGATGTGATGCGTATTTTCGAAAACGCTTCTTTGGGTTCGTATCATAAATTCCTGACGAAAGTTGAAAAAGATGAATACTCGATAAAATTCGGTCCCATAGAAGAAAAGTACTTAGAGTATGTATCGACTAAGTTTGCCAATGGGAAACGTTTGCACGAACTCCTCATATTGAAAGCGATTCTTGAAAATCAGAGCTCAAATGATTTGTGGAAACAGATTGAAATCGTTTTGAATGAGAAGGGAGTTTCCTTCAACTCCAATACCAAACAGAATGTCTTTAATTTGTTAAGGGGCTCCTTTGCAACAGGCGCTGCCAAAGAAACGTATTCAAAGGTTATTTTCGTAGAAAAAACTGATGACGCATTTATAGCATCACCTCATTTCACTAACCTGTTAAAGAACGAGGAATTCCGCAAGCAGATTTCCGAAGTTGTTGATTTTGGCATTTTCCGCAATGAAAGATATTTTGGATCCAGATATAAAGATACGTCCTTCAATCTTTATGCAAAATACACTTATGACGATGTTTGTCGTTTATTGGATTGGGAAAAAGGAGAAGTTCCTTTAAATATCGGCGGATATAAATACGATCAAAAAACCAAAACATTCCCAATTTTTGTTAATTACGACAAAGATGAAAGTGTAAAAATCACACAACGCTACGAAGATTCATTCATTGACGAACAGACTATGTTTTGGGTATCAAAATCTGGCCGATCAATGTCGTCTAGCGATGTTCAATCTGCATTGAATGCAGATAGTCTTGGCATAAAATTGGATTTGTTCGTCAGAAAGAACAAAGACGATAAAATGTCGAAAGAGTTTTATTATCTTGGGCGCCTGCATGCGACAGGTGATGCACAAGAATTTGTTATGCCTGACACGGATAAGACCGCCGTAAAAATAACATATACTTTAGAAACGCGTGTCCGGCAGGACATTTATGATTATTTGGTAGGATAATATGAAACATATTGAAGTAGTAGCTGGCATTATCAAAGACGGTGACGAAATTTTCGCAACTCAGCGTGGTTATGGAGATTTTAAAGACGGTTGGGAATTTCCAGGTGGTAAGATGGAACCTGGAGAAACCCCGCAGCAGGCATTGGCGCGCGAACTGAAAGAAGAGCTCGCCATTGATGTCTCTGTAGGCGAATTCCTTTGTACGGTCGGTTATGATTATCCGACATTTCACCTAACAATGCACTGCTTTTTCTGTACAATTGTAGGCGGCAAAGCTCCCGAACTTTTAGAACACGAAGCCGCCAAGTGGCTGAACATGTCGGAACTACATTCTGTCAACTGGTTGCCCGCCGATGTGGAAGTTGTCGCCGCATTAGAAAGGAATCTGTAAAGCGTTCCACGCGCGACATGTAGATTTTTCGCGATATCCTTTTTGGATATGCCGCATAAAAGCATTTGGTAAATCCATTCGCAATTTTTCTCGCAATTTGAATTGGGGACAAAGCTGCCTTTGGGGCGGCCTAGAACGACTCCTTCGGCTTTTTTCCGCGCCAACGCTTCTTTAGTTCGTTGACTGATGAGGTTGCGTTCGATTTCTGCGGACAAACCAAAAGCAAATGCAAGAACCTTGCTTTGAATGTCGTCGCCAAGTCTGTATCCGTCTTTGATTGTCCAAACGCGGCACTCCTTGTTCATGCAAATATTCAGAATTTCCATAATCATGAAAAGGCTTCGCCCAAGTCGAGAGAGCTCTGCGCAGATGATAAGATCTCCCTTCCGAACCTTTTTCAGAAGGCGTCCTAGTTCCCGCTTTGTATAATTTTTAGTACCACTAATTGTCTCTTCGATCCAGCCGTCTATTTGCAACTGCTGTTTTTGGGCAAAACGCTCTATTTCAAAGCGTTGATTTTCGACAGATTGCCTATCCGTGCTCACGCGAACGTAGCCATAAATCATTTTCTACGTGATTTCCCATTTTTCAACCTATAAAAAAATGGTCTGTAGGAAAACTACTATGACCATAAAAACAAAGGCAACTTCCTGCTGTGCCCTAAAGCATTGCGTTGTTTTTGCGCATGTCAATGAATATACAAAAAATCATTCCTCCAGAAGCACGATCACGTCGCTTTCGTCGTATGCGTCGTCGAAGGCCTGAGTGTAGCAGGCGCGCAGCGCGGCATTCGCGTCGGGGTAGTCCTTGAAGAGGAACATCCCGCTGTCCAGGCACATCATGTCCAGTTCGCCGTCGGTGTCGATGCAGTCGGGCCGGAAGGTGGACCACAGGCAGTAATCGACATACCCCTCCCGGATGTCTTCTTTGAGCAGGTTGTCGCCGGTGCCGCTCTGGACCTTCAGGAAGGTTTTCTTGCTCTTGATCCAGGCGAGTATCGCGCTGAACATGGTGTGCGGCCTCCTTTCGGTGGTGGATGCCCTGTTGAATTTGAACGTATTTCGTCATTTTTAAATAAAAGGCCATCGGCGATTTTGAGTCAATAATCCTTCTGTAAAATTTCCCAATGACCGTTTTTACGAGCACCGACTCTCTTAATTAACAATTTCTCGCGCAATGTTTGCAATGCCCTATTAATGGTTGGTTCAGAAAAACCTATTTCCTTTACAAGGAGCGAAACAGTTATAAATGGATTTCGCTTTATTTCCAAAAGAACTTGTTGTTCTGTAGATGTTAATTTAAAAGAGGTATTTATCCTATCATTTATCCTATCACTTATTCTATCATTTATCCTATCACCCAGCCGAGTATTTCCCTCAAAAAAGAAGCTAGTTCGCATAAAATGATCCGTAAAAGAGAATGATTGCTCGTCATAGGAACGTAGAATTCGACGCATGCCGCTTCCTAGCTGTTCAACCAAATCAAGATCATGAAACACTCGCATTAGTTCTCGATTTCGTGGCATAGAGCAGCAATTAAAGAAATCCTCCCTAGAAAGCCCCTCTACAAGGCCTCCGTAATTCGTGATTTCCATACGGTCAGAAAATATTTCGAACAATGGAGGTACCTCTCTTGTATAGTCGTTGTGGACAACCGAGTTTATGACAGCCTCTCGCAAGGCTACAGGGTCAACTAGCGGTTTCTCGATACGTTCCATGGGGGTAATCTCTGCCCGCGTGATATTCGCCACTTTCAAACGCATAAGCACCGCTTTTAACGCCTTTATGATGCAACAATAACCGAATTCCTCGTTCTCGATAAGGTCATACTTGTCGGTACCCTTATACCTGGCCACTTTCATAGACACGCCATTTTCATCTGCAAGGAGATAGGCATTATAATTGTATCTGCCATCAGGAGTCAGCAACTCTAAGTTCCTTGCAAATAGGCTATTCAAAGGCTTTTTATTTTCCTCATAGTAAATCCTCAATTGACTAAAAGTCAAATCTTGCCGTGGAGCCGGAATCCTTGCTAGAGACAATTTTGCACGGGCGGCAAAAGATTCTAGAATCATCTTTTCACTCATTCCGTGTACGGAACTGCCAACTCTTACAAAGCAACCATTGGGAGTCATACCAATTTTTTTTAGATAATACGGCTTTTCAGGGCCTCCTGATACAACTACATGAAGAATATCCTTTCCATCTAGTTCCTCCGCGATTACATTGAACAAGCCAATTGCATTCGGTTTGATATTGTTCAGAATTCTGTCGGAAATTTGCCGTTGCACCTTATCCGTTTCTTTAATCCCATAAGCAGAACCATCGTCATTGATTCCGACATAAATGTGACCGCCTGTAGTATTCAGGAAAGCAACTACAGAACGTTCAAAGGAATCGGCAAGTTCCCGTTTATATTCAACAGAATTATTTTCCCTGTTTATATTAGGCATAATCGTCCCATGGCGTTAACAAGCACGCCGACAAAAGCGGCGCACTTCGTGCTATCGCGTTTATTTGCTTGGGATGATCCTGCGGTGCTGTTGGCGGGGGCTTTCCCCGGCGTTACCTGGCACCCTTGCGGGCGCACCCGAGCAGGTCGTGTTCCTGCCAGCTATCCAACAACATCAACAAGAAGGTTGATGTGCCCCGCCGCGGATGCACGTACGGGCCTAAAGGCCTATGCCGACTGTCGCGAGGATTTTCGAATTACGACTGTAATATAGACAAATAGGGGTATAAAGTCAACCCATCATTGACGTCTACTTCACGACTTTCTTGATGTAGCTGGACTTGAGATCCTTGAGGTAGTAGGTTCCGTGCGGGACCTGCAGGGCCTTGAAGGAGCCTTCCGCGGACTGTGCTGTGGCGGTAAAGGTCTTCACCATCGCGCCCGTAGCGGAGAACACGGCGAATGTGGTCGGTTCCTGGCTCGTCCACCGGAAATCCTGGGCGATGGCGTCGGTGGAGCTTGTCGGCACGTCCACGCTGCTAGACGCCGGGGCGACCTCGCTGCTGGATTCCGGAGCCACTTCGCTGCTGCTGGATGCCGGAGCGGCGCCAACCACTTCCAGTTCCAAGTCCATGAATTCGATGACGTAGGAGCCGTCTTCTTCGGCCTGGATTTCCTTGCCCTTCTGCTTCACGGTCTTGCCTTCGGCGCCTTCGATGTTCACGCGGAGCGGCACGCTCTTGGGCATGGCCGAATGCGGGGACTTCCAGGTGACCTTGAAGCCGCCTTCGATGTCGGTCGCTGCGGCCTTGTCAATCACGAAGTGTGCGCGGTAGTAGGCGGCCACGCGGCCCATCGGGGCGCGCCACAGGCCCTGGGCCTTGGCCTCGTCCATAATGGAAATCATGTCGGACGGGGTGATGCCGTAGCCGAAGCCGGCGCCATCCACGCCATGGTTCAGCTGCACGGTCCAGGCGTTCTTTTGCTTGGCTTCGCTCATGTTTCCCTTGGACTGCTGCGTGTTGCCCTGGTAGCAGTCCGAACTGATGCGTTCCCAGATGGGTTCTTCGTTCCACTTGTACTTGGTGGCACCCTGGCAGTTGCGGTTGACGATGTGGGCCTTCGCGATTTCGGCTTCCACGGCGTCGTTGTAATAGCAGTAGGGAGTCGCGAATGCGACGACTTCGGCCTTGCTCCTTTGTTCAAGGTCGTACTTGTAGTCGGTAATTTCGCTTTTCAGGTTGTTGGATTTGGTCAAGTCGCTGTGCGTCTTGGAATGGTTGCCGATTTCGTGACCTTTCTCGGCCATCGGGAAGTACTTCGACTGGTTGCCGGCATTCATGCCGCCCGTCATGAAGAACGTCACCTTGATGTCCTGGTTCTTCTCAAAATAATCCCCGAGGTTATTCAGCTGGGAAATTTCGCTGTCGTCGAACGTGAACGAAACGGCACCGGGATGGCCGTTCCAGGGGACAGTGGTAATCGGGGCGGCGTAAGCCGCTGCGCCCATCAACGACATGATTACTACGGGTTTTAAAACGGCTTTCATTCTTTCCTCCAATAAATTTTCGAAAGCATAACACCGAAAGGGCGAGTGTGCGGCGCCCTCTAGCTATCCATAATCTAAATTCAAAGTGCGCCTATTCCCCGCGCACAAGCCGTTTTTCGTTGTTGCAAAAGACAACAAACAGGCCGAATTTGGCCTAAAAACGGCATTTTTGAATGTCAGGGGCTTACCGGATTTTGCGGAGGGCTTCGATATCGCGGAGTTTTATGCTGCCGCGCTTGATTTCGACGAGGCCCCTGGCCGAAAATTCGTGGAGCATGCGGGCGACCACCTCGCGGGCGGAATTCACGTCGCGAGCGATTTCTTCCTGGGTCTTCTTGACTTCGGCGCTGCCGGTGCTGTCGTATGCCGAAACGAGGTACATGGCAAGCCGCTGGTCAAAGTGCTTGAACAGCATGGCCTGTATGGCCCACACCGTTTGCGAGTAACGTTCGGTCTGCTTTTCGAAAACGAAAGCGCGCACGTAGATGTTCGATTCCATCAGGTTCACGCAAACAGAAGAGGGGATAACCAGGATGGCGGTTTCCCTTTCGGCGGTGACTTCGGTATCGAATGTCATTTGGCGAATCACGCACGATGCCGTCGACACGCACACCTCGCCTGCACCGGCACGGAAAAGCGTAATTTCGCGGCCTTCGTCCGACACCAGGCCAACGCGAACTTCCCCGCTCAAGATAAACACTATCCCGAGGCAAGAGGAACTGTTGCTGCTTACGAACTGGCCCTTGGCAAAGCGTTTTGTAACGGCACGCTGCGAAACCATCGCCTTCTCGGTCGGCGAAAGGTTTGCCCAAAAGGGGAGCCTGGGGAGTATCTGGCTTATCGGCTCGTTCATGCTGATAATATATAAAAAGGGTAAGGGGCTAAAATCTAGGGCAGGGAACCCACGCCGGAATCTCGCTCTTCGAACCTTTTATTTCGCCAACTACGGACGATTGCTTATTTATTGTTTTTTTTAGGCTTTTTGAGACTGCTTTATTGCCTTTTTGAGCGGCCTTACATACCAAACGCCAAAAATTTATCGAATAGTATGTAAAATTCACTCGATGACAGAAGAGAAAGGGAATGTTTTCCCTCTCCCTTACATACCAAAATGTTTTTTTTCGAGATTTGGTATGTAAAAATTGTCGCTGGTAGCAATTACTTTATATGTAATTTTCAGTTTTTTACATACTAAATCCCTTAAAAAAGGGAAATAGTATGTAAGGCGGCAAAAAATCAATTTTAAGACCTTGCGGCTCGCGGCCATAGCCACGAACCTCGAGTCTGAAGTCTATTTAAGCATCGCCAAGATCTGATCCTTGGGACGCACGCCTACGGAAGCGTTCACTACACGGCCATCCTTGACAACCACGAGCATGGGGATGCTCGAGACGTTAAAGATGGAAGCGAGTTCGGCTTCTTCGTCGACATTCACTTTGCAGACTTTTACCTCGCCCGCCTTCTCTTCGGCGATCTCGGAGATGACGGGGGAAAGCATTCTGCAGGGCCCGCACCAGCTTGCCCAGAAATCTATGAGGACCGGCTTGTCGGAGCGGAGCACTTCGCGCTCGAAGTTGTTTTTCGTTATGTTCAATTCGGCCATTTTACACCTCTTTTTTCTTTTTTACGCCTATATTTTACATAATGGGGTGCGCTTTTTCTGTGACTTAGTCACACTGGCCGAAATTTTTTTTGCAAGATTCTACATTTGCGCACATGAAACGCATAGAAGTCGTGGCAGGGATTATTTGCACCGAGGCGCCAGAAAGTTCGGGCACCAAGTATTTCGCCACGCAACGCGGGTACGGCGACTACAAGGACTTCTGGGAATTTCCAGGCGGCAAGATGGAACCCGGCGAAACGCCGCAACAGGCGCTGGCCCGCGAACTCAGGGAAGAACTCGCCGTCGACGTGAACGTGGGCGAATTTGTATGTACTGTGGAGTACGACTACCCGGCATTCCACCTGACGATGCACTGCTTTTACTGCACCATCGTGGGCGGCAAGGCGCCCGAGCTTTTGGAACACGAGGCGGCCAAGTGGCTTAGCGCCGCGGAACTGCGCAGCGTGAACTGGCTACCCGCCGACGTGGAAGTCGTCGACGCGATAGAAAAGACCACATAAAAACCCCCTGCTGATTCTATCGGCCTTGGCCTCCAGAATGACAGGGGATGATGGGGAAAATTAGCAGTGCACCAGGGTGCCGAGGTCGCCTTCGATGGCGGCGCGGGTCAGGTTGCCCTTTTCCATCTTGAAAACGAAGATGGGCATGTTGTTTTCCATGCAGAGCGCGACGGCTGCCGTGTCCATGACCTTGAGGCCGCGGGAAATGACTTCCTTGTAGCTGATGTCGTCGAAGCGCGTGGCGGTCGGGTCCTTGACCGGGTCTGCGGTGTAGATGCCGTCGACCTTGGTGGCCTTCATGATGACGTCGCATTCGCTTTCGATGGCACGGAGGGCGGCGCAGCTGTCCGTCGTAAAGAACGGGTTGCCCGTACCGGCGGAGAAGATGACCACGGAGCCCGCGGAGAGGAGTTTCAAAGCCTTGCGGCGGTCGAAGAATTCGCAAACCGGTTCCATGCGGATGGCGGACATCACCACGGAATCCACGCCCTGCTTGTCGAGGGCGTCTTGCATGGCGAGGCCGTTCATCACGGTGCCGAGCATTCCCATGGCGTCGCCCTGGGCGCGGTTCATGCCGCCAGCGGAAGCGGAAATTCCGCGGACGAGGTTGCCGCCGCCGATCACGAGCGCGACCTGCACGCCCTGCTTGACGATGGAGGCGATTTCGGATGCCATGTCGGAGAGAATCTGGTTGTCGATACCGTGGCCCTTTTCGCCTGCGAGGGCTTCGCCACTGAGCTTGAGAAGAATGCGCTTGAATTTGGACATAGCTATTTATCAGTCAATAGTTGTGAGTTGGGTTAATGCGCCGGAGCGCGATTGTCTAGCTAGATAATTTAAAAATATTTTGCGGGAGCCGAAAAAAAATCGTACTTGTTTTTGACCGATTAGGCAACCGCCCGAAAAAGAATGTATTTTACAAGAAGGTGTCAACCCAGGATGTTTCCATGAAAAACAGAATTCTCCCCCTCGGCCTCCTGCTGTTAACGTTCCCCACGATGCTTTTTGCGGACATCGTGTATCAGGGGAAAAGGGTGCAGTCCTGGCCCGAAGAGGCCATGCCCAGGTTCGACAACTCGCGCACAGCGCTTCTAAGGACGCAGGCGATAACCACAAAGAGCCACTACGCCGCGCCCAAGGGGAAAATCTACAGCCTCACCCTCCTCGTCGATTTCCCCGACAAGCCCGCCCCGGTCACGGTGAGCGAGGTCGAGGACTGGCTGAACAAGGAAGGGTTCAACAGGGACGGCTGCAACGGTTCCGTTCGCGACTACTACCTCGACGTTTCCAACGGGCAGCTGGACCTCACGAACGAGGTATTCGGCTGGTACCGCGCGAAACACCCCAAGTCCTGGTACGAGGGGCTGAACGGATACAGCGGCTCGGATTCGCTGATGAAGGAAGTGTTCGCGTATTTCGACCCGCAGGTGGATTTTTCGCGCTACGACAACGACAAGGACGGCACCACCGAGGCCATCAACATCGTGTACGCCGGCGCGGGCGAAACCTGGGGACAGGGGCTGTGGCCCCATTCGGGATGGTCTTCGGAAAGGAGGGACGGCGTGAAGCTCACGCACCACCAGATGACGGACATGCCGGGCACATTTTCCATATACGTATTCGTGCACGAGAGCGGTCACATGATTTTCGGCTGGCCCGACCTGTACTGGTACGGGGACTACTGCACCATGGGCAACAGGCCGAGCGACAAGAACCCCGTGGCGATAAACGACTTCTACCGCGCGGACCAGGGATGGATTCCGTTCGTGGACATCACGGGCGACGACGTGAGCCTCGAGAACACCAAGCCGGGCGAAGTCTGCTACCGCTACAAGAACCCCGCAAGGCCCGACAAAGAAGGGCTAGTGTGGTCGTACGTGCGCAACACGGGCCGCAACAAGGTTCTCGCCGGGAGCGGGCTTTTGATGCAGCATTACGATTTTTCCATCGACGGGAATTCCGCCTCGGACAAGCTCGGGTTGAGAATCGTGCACGCGAGTTCCGCGGGCAAGTCTACAGACAACGTAGCGGACCAGTGGCCGAGCCCGGGAAGCACCGCGAACACGTTCTTCAAGAGCGGGAAATATTCTGAATTTTCGGACGACGCCTACCCCGCTATACGCTGGTACAACGGTTCCAAAACCGGGCTCAAGATCACCGACATCGGGACGCCCGGCGAAACGCTCGCGTTCTGCATCGGCGGAAACTGCCCCGCGGAACCGGAATCCTCCAGCGCGACACCGCAGTCCTCTTCTACCGTCACGCCGAGGTCCTCTTCCGGCGTCACACCGCAGTCGAGCTCCAGCTCGGCAAAGGTGCCCACCAGCAGTTCCACGGAACAGGCAAGTTCGAGCAGCACGGCCCGCATCGTCGTCACGAACATCGAAAAGGCGGGGCGCGGCAAGGCCGGGAACAGGATTTTCAACATCCTCGGCAAGCCGGTGGGGCAAAGGGACGAATCGGGAGCCATGCCCGACCTGCCCAAGGGCATTTATATAGAAACCGAATAGCGGAAAGATAATATAAGATAAAATTATGTCCAGCCCGCCCAAATGACGGACTGGCTTTTTTAAAGCGTAAGCCAAGGCACTTTGTTACAAAAAAGTTTCAAATTTCTTATGCAGACGTGACGTAGGAAAGACTGCTACTGGAGGTCGGGGCGGAACCCATTGATAATTTCTATCTTGTACCCAACAAAACACTAAACGCTAATTCAACAGTATAAGGATATAATGAGTCTCAAAATCGTTGTGCTTGCTAAGCAAGTACCTGACACACGAAACGTAGGCCCGGACGCCATGACGCCGCAGGGCACTATCAATCGTGCCGCACTGCCCGCAGTCTTCAACCCCGAAGACCTGAACGCCCTGGAGCAAGCCCTTCGCCTGAAGGACCAGTTCCCGGGTTCCACCATTTCCGTGCTGACCATGGGTCTGCCGAAGTCCGCTGAAGTCATCCGCGAAGCCCTTTACCGCGGAGCCGACTGCGGTTACGTGATTACGGACCGTACCCTCGGTGGTGCAGACACGCTCGCCACGAGCTACACCCTCGCCCAGGCCGTCAAGAAGGTCGGCGACTATGATATTATTCTCGGTGGCCGCCAGGCTATCGACGGCGATACCGCCCAGGTGGGCCCGCAGATCGCCGAAAAGCTCGGCCTCACGCAGGTGACCTACGCCGAAGAAATCCTCTCCCTCGACGAAAAGGCCAAGAAGGTCGTCATCCGCCGCCACATCGACGGTGGTGTGGAAACGGTGGAAGCACCGCTACCGCTGGTCGTGACCGTGAACGGCAGTGCCGCTCCGTGCCGCCCGCGCAACGCCAAGCGCATCATGAAGTACAAGAACGCCACGGTGGTTGCCGAACGCGCCCCCGAACAGGCCGAAAAGTACGAAGCGCTCATCGCAAAGAAGCCCTACCTCAACATCCCGCAGTGGGGTGCCGCCGATATCGACGCCGACCCGACTCAGATCGGTAAGGCCGGTTCTCCGACGAACGTGAAGGCCGTCAAGAACATCGTGTTCAAGGCGAAGGAAAGCCGCACGCTCACCGCGAGCGACGCCGATGTGGAAGGACTTATCAAGGAACTTTTAGACGAGAAGATTATAGGCTAACCCATGAACAACGTATTTGTATATTGCGAAATTGAGGGCACGACCGTCGCTGACGTCTCCCTCGAACTGCTGTCCAAGGGTCGCAAGCTCGCCAACACGCTCGGCGTCCAGCTCGAGTGCATTTGCGCAGGCAAGGGCCTTGATGGCATTGAAAAGCAGGTTCTCCCCTACGGTGTGGACAAGGTCCATGTGTTCGACGCCGAAGGCCTGTTCCCCTACACCACCAACCCGCACGCATCGCTCGTGGTGAACCTCTTCAAGGAAGAGCAGCCGCAGATTTGCCTGCTGGGTGCAACGGTGATTGGCCGCGACCTCGGCCCGCGCATTTCTAGCGCCATGCACAGCGGCCTTACCGCCGACTGTACCGAACTCGAAATCGACAGCTTCGAAATGAGCATCGGCGGCGTGAAGAAGGCTTACGAAAATCAGCTCTGCCAGATCCGTCCGGCTTTCGGCGGTAACATCGTCGCAACGATCGTGAACCCGGAACACCGCCCGCAGATGGCAACCGTCCGCGAAGGCGTGATGAAGAAAGAAATCGCCGACCCGAACTACAAGGGCGAAGTCATCAAGCACGACGTGGCCAAGTATGTTCCGGAAACGGAATACGTGGTCAAGGTGCTCGAACGCCACGTGGAAAAGGCCAAGCACAACCTCAAGGGCGCCCCGATCGTGGTGGCCGGTGGTTACGGCATGGGCTCCAAGGAAAACTTCGACATGCTGTTCGAACTTGCCAAGGAACTCCACGCTGAAGTGGGCGCAAGCCGTGCCGCTATCGACGCGGGCTATGCCGATCATGACCGTCAGATCGGTCAGACTGGCGTGACGGTTCGTCCGAAGGTCTATATCGCCTGCGGTATCTCCGGTCAGATTCAGCACCTCGCCGGTATGCAGGATTCTGGTATCATCATCTCCGTGAACTCCGACCCGGATGCTCCGATCAACGCTATCGCTGACTACGTGATCAACGGCACCGTCGAAGAAGTCATCCCGAAGATGATTAAGTATTACAAGGCAAACAACAAGTAAGCGCTATGGCAAATTTCTACACAGATCATCCCGAGATTAAATTCAACCTCGAAAGTTCTCCCCTGATGCAGCGCATTGTCGAGCTCAAGGAGCGCGGCTACGCTGACAAGGACAACTTCGACTATGCGCCGGAAGATTTTGCCGACGCTATGGACAACTACAACCGCGTTCTCGAAGTCGCTGGCGACATCACCGCGAACACCATCTTCCCGAATTCCGAAGATGTGGATGCCGAAGGCCCGCACTGTGCCGACGGTCGCGTTCGCTACGCAGCCAAGACCTACGACAACCTGGAAGCCACCCGCAAGGCAGGCCTCAACGGCGTGACCATGCCGCGTCGCTACGGCGGCCTGAACTTCCCGGTGACCGCCTACACCGCCATCAACGAAATGATCGCTACCGCCGACGCCGGTTTCGAAAACATCTGGTCCCTCCAGGACTGTATCGAAACCCTGTACGAATTCGGTGACGATGACCAGCGTTCTCGCTTCATTCCGCGCGTTTGCGCCGGCGAAACGATGTCCATGGACTTGAC
>NZ_JAFZKX010000060.1 GCF_017551775.1 Fibrobacter sp.
CCGAAAGATACACGCGCTTTGTATTGATTTTGTAGTCCTTTTCCATCTGGGCAATAATTTCGGTCATCCACTTGGTATCCTTATCGCCCTGGATATCCCAAGTGTTCATGCCCGTACCACCTCTCGGGTAGACGACGACAAAGCCCGCCGTATCGGCAACCGCTTCCCAGTGGGTATTGGACTGCTGGTAGTTAGGGTCTTGGTCCATGCCGTGGCACGAAATGAGCAACGGACTATTCTCCTTAAGATTGGACGGAGCATAGACGTGAATTTCTCTGCCCGAAACGGACACCTTCTTGTAATCGTTCAGGGATTTGCCGCCGCCACCGCCGCCCCATTGGGCGAAAGAAAGCGACGCCGCTAACAAAAGTAGTAAAGGGGTTTTCATTTCCACTTCTCCTCAAGAGTATTGTTCATATTTACTCTCCGCACCATTCCCATCATTAATATATATCTAAAACCTCAATCCTCTTCTAACGCTCCATACATACCGATGTAAAAGTAAACAACAGCGAAAATGACGAAAAAACGCAAATCTTCGGACTTTTCCCCTGTTTCCCGTATGAATTCCGTAATTTTTCCTTGTAAAACTATCGCTACATTCGGATTTTTTCGCCCCCAAAGAAGAATAAAAACGGCGGCAGTTTTTTTCATAAAAAAATGTTTATATTATGAAATATGAACAAGAAAGCACTTATCACCTCGCTTATCATCCTCATCGGCGTCCTCATGATAACCTTCTTCGTGATGGACTGGGTTGTATTCTACAAATGCGGCGCTGTCGAGCAGTGCCTTGAAGACAACAGCAACTACCAGAACATCGCCAAGTTCGCCGTAACGACCATCATGACGGTCATCGTGTTCTTTATCGGCAAGAACTGCCTCTGCAAGCGCGACCGGATCTTTTTGCAGGCGGGGTTCGCCATGGCCCTGTGTGCAGACTTCTGCTTGAAAATAATGCACAACTACACCCACGTCTTCGATCGCCGCGGTGAATACACCCTGCTCGGCATCTGCTTTTTCATGGTAGTGCAGGCATTGTTCATCTACCGCCACTCGCGCACAAGCGACAAGGACAATCACGCTCCGTGGATCCTCTGCATTCCCTTTGCCGTCATGTTCATCACGAACGCGCTCCACCTGTTCAAAATTTTCGACGGCCCGACAGTCCCGATTATCGCGACTTACGGCACGTTCCTCATCTGCTCACTCATCGTTGCATGCAAGGCGCCGAAAAACGGGTATTTCCCGGCAAAAAACGCAAGGAACATCAAGTACGGCATGATCCTGTTCTTCTGCTGCGACGCCTGCGTAGGCATTTCACTCGCAACAGGGGCCGACCACAGCATACGACAAATTGTCGCGACAGTCGCAAACAATTTTGTGTGGTACTTCTATACGCCGGCATTGATTCTGCTCGGGCTCAGCGGGTACAAGAGAAAAGAATAGCTTGTTGTTGAGAACATATGGATATTGAATTTGGAATATTAAAACGCGAAGAGATCAAGGAATCCGTAGAACTGTCGGCCAGGGCCTATGAAAACTACGAATATTTCTCGAACTTTTTCCCCGACCTGGAAGAAAGGCGAAAAACTCTCCGTGCCATATTGTACAGGGCGACACTCGCAAGTTTCGGGAAGACTCACTTTTTGACCGCCAAAATCGACGGGAAAATGGTGGCCGTCACCCAGATTGACGAACCGCATTTCAAAAGGCCGTCGGTAATCCAGTTCCTGCTTCACGGCTGGCTGCTGGTATATCTCAACGTGAAGGCCAAACATGTGCACGAATGGCTCGCGATGGATACTTCGGCAAGCAAGCCGTGCCACGACTATCAGAAAACAGGGCCGGGCATCTGGTACACCTGTTCGCTGACGGTAGACCCCGCATTCCAGGGAAAGGGAATCGGGACAAAATTCATCGCCTTCTGGGAAGAATACGTCCGCGAGCATGGCGGCAAGCAGCTCGTTTTTTTCACGAATTCCGAGAAGAACATCGCATTCTACAAGAAGCGCGGCTTCGAGGTGTTCGACGAGCGTGAAATAATCCATAACGGGAAAAAGATGGGAAGCTGGAGCGTGAAAAAGACGCTATGAGAATCTTTTACCACCTTCCCGGCCTATTCGAGTTCTACGATTTATACAAGGCATTCCTGCCGCTTTACCGCAAGCACCGGGAATATTTTTACGACTGGTGCGAAATCGGTTCAATATACGGTGCCCCCAAGGACTGCCTCTGGGGCGGAGGTCGCGTAGGGTTCGGAGACGCGGAACCGGAATCGGTCGCCGCCCTCACACAGGAATACGGTATTTCGGCCAGGCTCACCTTCAGCAATTCCCTGCTCCGCGAAGAGCACCTTTCCGACAAGAAATGCAACGCGCTGTGCAAACTTTTCGGGAATGGCGCCGGCCAAAACGGCATCATCATCCATTCGGACCTGCTGCTCGATTACATCAAGGCAAACTACCCCGGTTTCTATTTCGTATCGTCGACAACGAAGGTTATCATCGACTTCACGCAGTTCAAAACGGAGCTAAACCGCGAAGAATTCCGCTTTGTCGTTCCCGATTTCAGGCTCAACAGGCAATTCGACAAATTGAACGCGCTTACAGACGCTCAGAAACAAAAAGTCGAATTTCTGTGCAATGAATGCTGCTGGTTCGGCTGTTACGACCGCAAGGCCTGTTACGAAAACGTCAGCCAGAAAAGCCTCGGCGAAGATTGCGCGGACCACGTTTGCGTCTCGCCCACCGCCAAAAAAGGCTACCGATTCTCCGACGCAATGGAAAATCCGGGATTTATCGGGATAGACGACATCCAAGGCGCCTACGCACCCGCAGGGTTCCGCCATTTCAAAATCGAAGGGCGAAGCCTCGGCAGCGCCATTGTCCTGGAATTCCTGCTTTACTACATGACCAAGCCGGAACACCAGCTCAAGGTGCGCGAAGAAATTTATCTGGACAGTTCGCTGGACTTGTTCTAGACCAGCGGAATTTCCGAATCATCCCCCTATTCGTCAAAGCAATGCTTCAGGCTGTCCCGATGGGCGGGAGAGTCGTCGTATGGCGTCAAGAAAACCTCCGCCATCGTCTGCAGGCGCTTTGCCCGCTTGAGGTCCATCGGCTGGGCGAGTTTCGCATTCCCGATTTCAAGATACCGTTTTGCGCTACGGCCATAATCGAGCAGGGTTATTTCGAAAATGTACCCGTCCCAGAAAACTTCCGTCATCATTTCTTCTTGGTACGCGATGACGGAATCCTTCAGGTACCGAATTTGCGCAACATCCCTCATCTCGGGGGTAGCCTGAGGCAAGGTTTCCAGAGGCTGCCAACTGCAAGAATCCATCTCGGAATACGAAACTCCACAGGCGCCCATCAAGAAGCACGCGTAAACAGAATCGCCCTTCACGCGCAAACCCGAAACACGTGCATCCATGTTCCAGGCATCCGCGAATTTCACCCGGAGTTCATAATCCGCGCCGCCCGCAAGTTCCCGAGCCTCCTGCGACAACGGCTCATCCACGATTTTCCCGAACGGGAAAAACATCGGAGGGAAAACCACCCACAAAACGAACGCAGAATGCACCAGCAACGCAATTACCGGAAGGAGCGCCCAGTGCCATTTTTTGCGGATATTGAAAAAGAAACTTGCCGCAATCCCGATGAAATAAGGAATGAGATCCAGAAGAATCAAGGCCGGACATTCAAAAAAAGCCCCCGATCCCATCCTGAAAGCGAGCAGGACGACCGGGAAAGCCACCCCCACCGCCATCCACAATTTTTTCTTGGACGTATTCCGGCGCAATACGAAGCAGACAAAGCCCCAGATGAAGGGCATAAAAAAGAAAGTGGCAACCCTTTCCAGATGGTACACATTGGAAAAACTGCCCCCAAAACTACTCAGAACTTCGTAAAGGTATCTAGAAGTCTCCATTTTTCCTCCGGTTTCCTTCCGCCCGCATTTTTCAATATAACAAATCCCTATAGGGATAGACCTTACAGGGATTGTAATAAAAAAAATTCAAGAAAGACTAAATTACAGGCAAAACCTATTGCTTAAAATATGCGGGCAACTGCGTTCAGCGAACACGTGTAACGCGTTCTGTCCCCACGAACAACGGTAAAATCGACGGGATAAAATTCCAGTCCAAATCGTTTACCCGAAGTGCGCCAGCTTATACCCAAATTCGAGCGGAAGCCCAAAGATTCGAAATCATAGTCGCTATCGTCCTCTTCCATCGTATAAGCCAGGATGCTATTCCCGTCCGCATCAAAAGCCTCGATGGGGGCCGGTTTTACATAGTAATATCCGCTAGCCGTCCCATCTTGCCAATGAGCAACGAACATGAAGTTGCCCACCAAGCCGAATCCACCGACAACGGGCACATTCAAGTTCACGAGGAGTCCTTCGGTAAGTTCATTGAAATCGTATTCCACGCAATCCGTGCAAGCCGAAATGTCGGTTCCAACCTCAATCATCGCGCCGACTCCCAGATAAGGCGTAATCGGTTTCACAAGCGAAAGCGACCAACCTATCATTTCGGCATACTTCCAGCCACCAACCGCCGGGCCTGTCTTGATATCAAGTGTCTTCCAGGAAATTTCGCCGGCAGAAGCGAACGTAGCGAGAACGACAAGAACAAAAGAAATCAGTTTTATTTTCATGGTTATTTTCTCCTTTTGATTAAGAAAATAGATATTCGAAAAAAAAGAAAAAGGCCTTTCAATACAAAAAAATTGAATTATTTTCAACAAAGTCCAAATAAAATCCGCTTATGAAACCCCGTGTTTCATATAATCAGCGTCCGTAAAAAATAAGATTCCAATTCATATAAAATAATATATATTGGCCGTGGACTGATTACCTACCAGGGAATGCTATTCCATTAACGAAAACTACGGACAACAAAAAATGGCCCTTCTCCTTTCACTCCTGTTCTTTTCGCTGTTCTCAAGCGCCATTCTCCGCGGCAAGTTTTCATATGGCAAAGGGGATTACGTATTCCGCGAGCACCCCATCCAGTTCATAGCCGTACTCGTATTCATCTTCAGCCTGTCCGTCCTCTGCTTTTACCAGTTTCTCACGCAATCTTAAATCGTGTTTCTTACAAATATGCTATATTCCGTAAAAAGCATAAAGGAACACAAATGAACGAAACTAACACATTGCCAACAACGGAAACAAAAGCCACAGAAGACGAAAAAAAGATTTGGCTAAAAAGAATCCGTAACTTCGTCGGAATCCTCGGAATGTTGCTTCCCTGGATTTCGCTCCTCGGGGCCTTCATCGTATCCAAGGCCAAGCCGGGCTTCATCCCGCAGGGATTCTGGGACACGCTTTCCATTTCGGCCACCTACTACGTGACGCCCCCGCTGACAGGCATCCTCACGGCCGCATCAATCGTCCTGATCTGCTACAAGGGCTACAAGTGGTACGACAACCTCATCACGACCCTTTCCGGCGTGTGCGGAGCATTGATTGTCATATTCCCCTGCAACTGCCCCGTAGCAGAAAATATCGTCGGTTTTTTCCAGTTGCCCGTAAACACCTCGCACATTATCCACTGCGCATCGGCAATCCTGTTCTTTACACTTCTGGCTGTAAACAGCATGTTCCTGTTTACGGTTACCGACAAGACAAAGCCCATGACGCGCAACAAAAAAATCAAGAACATCATCTTCAGGGTTTGCGCCGTAGGCATGATTCTTTCTTTGGCCCTGCTGCCGCTACCCATCCAGTTCCCCGCAAAAATTTTCACGCTCGAAGCCGTTGCGCTTACATTCTTCGGCGTAAGCTGGCTTGTAAAGGGCGAAATATTCGGCCTGCTCTCCGACGACTAAGGAACGGCCCATGCTGCTCCGCAAGCCCGACTTTTACGATTCGTTCAAATGTATCGCTTCGCGGTGCAGCGACACGTGCTGTATCGGTTGGGAAATAGACGTCGACGAGGCTTCCCAAGAGGCTTACCGCAATGTCGCGGGCGTTTTCGGCGACAAGCTGCGCACAAACATAGAGGACGGACATTTCAAGTTGCTCCCGCACGACCGCTGCCCCTTCCTCGACAGGGAAAACCTGTGCGAGATATTCCAGAACCTGGGCGAAGGCGCGCTCTGCGACATCTGCCGGGAACACCCGCGGTTCGTAGAAGTATTCGGCGATATAATGGAACGCGGCCTCGGGCTCTGTTGCGAAGAGGCCACAAGGCTCCTGCTTGCAGGCGATGGCCCGCTCTCGTTCGTGAACGAGGAATGCGACGAACCTGAAGACGACCTGGACGACGATGACCGTGAAATCCGGGACGAGGTGCTAAGCGAGCGGGAACGGATATTCAAGACATTGGCCAGCAGCTCGATTACTTTTACAGACAAACTTAAAGCAATCTTCGGCTACACCGGAGAAAGCCCGTTTTTCCCGTTGGAAAGCGCGCACGACGTGCACGAACTTCTCGCCAAGACCGAAAGTTTCGGCCCCGCATGGGACGAAGTTTTGGCCCGCATCAAATCGCGTATCGGTGATGCAAGCGATTTTTCCGCGAGCGCTCTCCCCGAAGGCGAAGACCGTTTTTCGGAAACCGAGAGCGAGCGGCTCCTCGCCTACCTCATCTACCGGCACTATGCCAAATGCCTTTTCGAAGGGCGCGAGCAGGGCAAGCTTTACTTCGCTTTGTTCTTCTGGAACGTGGCGCGGCTCTTCACGAGGGAACTCGGAGGCAAGATAAACGCCATCAAAATGCTTTCCAGGCAGCTGGAATACTGCGAAGACAACATGGTTTTGATAGAATCGATGCTAGAAAAGCTTATTATCGAATATCAAAATAAATTATAATTCCTCCTAAAATCATCAATTACAAGTCCTTTCAAAAGGAGACCGAAATGAAAAAGAAAATGCTCCTAGCAATGGCTACAGCCCTCGCATTCTTCGGATGCGCCCAAATCGACGAAACGGAGCGCGGCGTGGTGCTCGAATTCGGAAAGGTCGACGAAGTCATCGGCCCGGGCCTCACCATATACAACTGTTTTTTCAAGGAAATCAAGCGCATCTCGGTAAAGACAGAACTCGAGACTGGCCGCATCGAAGCGGGATCCAAGGACCTGCAGACCGTCTACGTGGGCACGAACGTGAACTACCATGTGGACGAAACGCATGTCGCCGATGTCTACTCGCAGTACGGCACCGCCTACGTGACCACCATCCTGCAGCCGAAAATCAAGGAGACCATCACGGGAATCACCCCGCAGTACGCCCCCGAAGAAATGCTCCAGAAGCGCGAAGAAATCCGCAGCCGCATGGAAAAGGCCCTCAAGTCCAAACTCGATTCCGCAAATGCGCATATCGTGATTGACGGCTTCACGATTACGGAATTCCAGTTCAGCCGCGCCTTCAACGAAGCCATCGAAGCCAAGCAGGTGCAGGAACAGGAAGCCCTCAAGGAAAAGAACATCAAAATCAAGATGGATTACCAGAACGAGCAGCGCGTCGCAAAGGCCAAGGCGGACTCCGCAGTCATCGCCCTCCAGATGGAAGCCCTCAAAAAGCAGAACGGCAAAGAATATTTAATGCTCAAATGGATAGAAAAATGGGATGGAAGGCTCCCGCAAGTGAACGCTAATGACAAAATAATCCCCATGATCAACATGCAATAAAATAAGTTATATTTAAAGAAACCCTCCAAAAAGGATTCCATATGCATATATCGTTCATCGCGTTCATCATCCTCGCCATTGTCGTCGTCGCAATCGCCGCATACCGCATGGGCGTGCATGTCGCCAAGGCCACCAAGCAGGCATCCCCCGAAGCCCAAAACAAAATCCCCTACGAAAAATGCCTCGAAAAGAACAAAAAGGCGTTCAAGTACGGGACCTTCACCGACGCCCGTGACGGGGAAACCTACCAGACCGTCAAAATCGGCGACCAGGTCTGGATGGCAGAAAACCTCCGCTTCAAGGCAGAAGGCAGTTTCGCCCCGAACAACGAAGAATCCAACGTGAAGAAGTTCGGACGCCTCTACACGTGGACTTCCGCACTGGACATCCCCGCAGATTTCGCCAACGAGTCTCCGGCCAAGGACCTCGCGATGTACGAAAAGATGAAGGACAAGAACTTCCAGGGCATCGCACCGGAAGGCTGGCACATCCCGAGCAACAAGGAATGGGAACAGCTCATGGAAAATATCGACGCCAAGTCGGACGGAAGCGAACTGCGCAGCGTATGCATCTGGCAGAAGCCCGGCAAGGACACGCTCGGGTTCTTCGCCCTCCCCGCCGGCTACCGTTTCGACAACGGCACATTCCACCACTTCGGCAAGCGCGCCCGCTTCTGGAGCAAGGAAGAATACGGGAAATCCAACGCCTACCGCATGAGCATCTCGGAAAATTCCACCGACATCGAAGGCATCTACAGGTCCGACGCCCTCTCCGTGCGCTGCGTGAAGAACTCCTAGCCACGGCGCATTCGGTTAGAAAAATTTCAGCCCCGTCACTGCGACGGGGCTTCTTTTTTGCGGCAAGGTTCCTTTTTTGCGGAATTCCGAACCGGCTATCAGGAAATCTTACGGAGGGTGAACATGACGGATGCGGCCTTGCCCTGTTCATCCCTGTCGACAAGCACGAACGAAATCTGGCATTTCCCGTGGAGGGTTCCCATGCATTCCGTACAAATCATGCCGTCTTTTTCAAGGCGTTCCGAGAGCGTAGCCAAATCCAGGAACTTCAACACCCTGTCAGTATCCTCTTTCTCGACAAGCGAGAAAACCACACGCTCCATGGTCGCAGCGAGACCGTCCCCGCGCAAAAGATCGGCGATAAAACGGTCGCTCTGCACGACTTCGTAGGTCCGGTGCTTCAAATCGAACACGTATACGCCCTGGTACAGCGATGTCAACGCATGCGCGACATTCGACTTATGGACGCCATCGCGCTCCTTCTCGTCGAGTACCAGGTTGCTGTTATAGATTTCCTTAAAATGGTTCGATATGCGGTTGCACAGGTAGTAACCCGCCACGCCGATAGCAATGGACTCTATCGTATAACCGCTCATGACCGTGAGGAACCAATCCAGCGGACCTTTCACATCGGTACGGACGACGAACCGAAAATCGCTCACCATGATGTTCGAAAACAGAATCATCATGTAGTTCATCACTACGCTGATGACGTAGATAAACTTTTCGCAATAGAAAAGGCTCACCATAGGCACAAGGGCATAGGTAATATAGACCCCGACCTTCGCCTTGCACATGAACGTGAGCACGAGCATAAAACCGATAAGCCCCCAGAAAACGGTTATCATGCTCAGCGGGCAATAGCGGTTCAATAATTTCTGTCCAAGCGAAAGGAGAATCAAAGCCAGCGATATGCCGGCGCAAGCCTGGTATGTCACATCGCAATACCCTAGAAAATGATCCAGGGCTATGGCAGGACCAGCGAACGCGCAGAAGAAAAGAATCCGAGACGTGGATTCATTCATGGAACGGCGGTTCCTGAGGATAAAATCCTGATAACGGCTTATGCAGTCATTATTTTCTTTCATGAGGGGACCCAAAAAACACTTCCAACAGATAAAATAATAAAAGTTGCAGCCAATCGCTCAGTTGCAACTTTTATGTAAGATTTTTGTTACAGAAGAGCGGTTTCTACGCCATTTTTGGAACCCAGCTACCCGCCTTGGCGCTGCTGCGCAGCGCTAAGCGGGATGGCTCGGTCATGCCGGAACGCAAGCATCCCGGCGCAACACTCGCCAACCAACCCTTTCGACGCTCCGAAAGAGCGCTAACGTCCCTTCTTCATCTGCTTCAGGAGGGCGCTCATCTTCTGAGGCTGGGCCACCACGTTCTTCTTGGGAGCAAAACCCGGGCGTTCCTTGCCCGCAATCTTGTTCTTGAGATCTGCGATGGTAGCGTGGCCCTGGATGCCGCCTTGCGGGCGTCCGCCGCGATTGTTATCGCGGCCGCGGCCACCGAAGTTTCCGCCGCGGGGTCCGCCGACACGCTGGCCGCGCGGGCCACTTACGCCTGCACCTGCCACACCGTCGGTAGATTCCTGCTTCATCGAGAGGCTGATGCGCTTCTGGTTCGCATCGACAGCGACCACGCGCACCTTCACCACGTCGCCCACAGTGAGGACTTCCTTGGCGTCGGTCACGTACTTGTCGCTGATCTCGGAAATATGAACGAGGCCGTCCTGGTGGACACCGATGTCCACGAACGCACCGAAGTTCGCCACGTTGGTGACGACACCTTCCATCCAGCTGCCCGTAACGAGGTCGTTGATGGTCTTGATGCGGTCATCGAACTTCGCGTAACGGAATTCCTTACGCGGGTCGCGGCTCGGCTTCTGGAGTTCCTTCATGATGTCTTCCAAAGTGGCCTTACCCACTTCGTCGGAGAGGAACTCGTCCACCTTGATAGCCTTCACCGCTTCGGCATTGCCCACGATTTCCTTCACGGGAACGCCGACCTTCTCGGCCATCTTCTCGACAAGCGCGTAGTTTTCGGGGTGAACCGCGGAATCGTCCAGCGGGTTTTCAGCACCCGGAATGCGCATGAAGCCCGCAGCCTGTTCGAAGGCCTTCGGACCGAAGCCCTTCACCTTCTTCAGGTCTTCGCGGCTAGCAAACGCGCCGTTGTCTTCGCGGTACTTCACGATGGCTTCGGAGAGCGTGTTGCTGAGACCCGCCACATGGGCAAGGAGCGGAGCGGATGCGCTGTTCACGTCGACACCGACCATGTTCACGCAGCTTTCCACCACTTCGTCGAGGCGCTTCTTGAGTTCGCGCTGGTTCACGTCGTGCTGGTACTGACCCACGCCGATGGACTGCGGATCCACCTTCACGAGTTCGGCCAGCGGGTCCTGCAGGCGGCGGCCAATCGAAATCGCGCCGCGGGTCGTCACGTCTTCCTTCGGGAATTCCTGGATGGCGATCATGCTCGCGCTGTAAACAGAGGCGCCGGCTTCGCTCACGATAACGCGCGGCGGAACCTTGCCCTTGAACTTGAGAGCCATTTCGCCACAGAAGGCGTCGGTCTCGCGGCTTGCGGTACCGTTGCCGATGGCGATGAGGTCAATCTTGTACTTGTCGATGAGCTGCATCAGGTACACCGCCGCACCAGCCTTGTCGTTGTGCGGCTCGTGCGGCTTGATGATGCCATGGTCGAGGAACTTGCCGTTCTCGTCGAGCACAGCCACCTTGCAGCCAGTACGGAAACCCGGGTCGAGCGCAAGCACGGACTTGTGGCCCGCAGGAGCAGCGAGCAGAACGTCTTGCAGGTTCTTGCTGAACACCTTGAATGCTTCTTCTTCGGCGTTGTCCTTCAACAGGAGGCGCACTTCGCTTTCCATGCTCGGCTGCAACAGGCGTTCCCAGGCGTCCTGGCACATGGCTTCCAGGTACGGAGTCCAGGTCGATTCGCCCTTGATAATCTGGGTCTTGAGGTAGCCGACCATCTCTTCTGTCGGGACTTCGATGGTGAGACGGAGCACCTTCTCCTTCTCGCCGCGGCGGAGAGCCAGCATGCGGTGACTCGGGATCTTGCTGACCGGTTCGCTGAAGTCGTAGTAATCCTTGAACTTCGTTTCCTGCTTTTCGAAATCCTTCTTGACCTTCGAAATCATCACGCCCGTCTTCTCCATCTTCGCACGGAGGTACTGGCGGAATTCCGTATTGTCGGCCACTTCTTCGGCCAAGATGTCGGCGGCACCCTTGAGCGCAGCCTTCGGGTCGGCGAGGCCCTTCTCCTCGGAGAGGTAGATGCGAGCGATTTCTTCGGCGGTGTTGCCGGTATTTTCCTGTGCCCACATCAGTCGGGCCAGCGGTTCAAGACCGAGTTCCTTCGCGATGGTCGCGCGGGTACGCTTCTTGGGCTTGAACGGAGCGTAAATGTCTTCGAGGAGAGTCTTGTCCTTGCAGGCCTCGATCTGAGCCTTGAGCTCGGGAGTGAGCTTGCCCTGTTCCTCGATGCTCTTGAGCACCGTTTCCTTGCGGTCGGTAAGTTCCTGCAGGTAGTCACGACGGTGACTGATGTCGCGCAGTTCGATTTCGTTCAGCGTTCCCGTCTGGTCCTTGCGGTAGCGGGCGATGAAGGGAATCGTACCCCCCTGGTCCATGAGTTCGAGCGCCTTGGCGACGCGCCATGTTTCGAGTTTCAGTTCTTCGGCAATAACTGCGGAAAAATCCATTTGATATACCTACTTGTAGATTTTATAGGGTCATAAATGCCCTGGGTTGACCTGCCGCAATATAGCAAAAGGAAATGTCATTTTTGTGACAAAAAGCACCATTTCGAAAAGAGACGCAAGTCACACCGGCCATCAAAAAGGCCTTATTTCGTTGAAAATCAACAAGTTACGCCTAGAAGGGTTATTTCGGAATTTGTCCCATATCACCCTCCCCCAAAGCGGCCCTTTCCTAGCACATCCAAAAAACGTATTTTAGGGTACAGGTGTATCAAGGAGGTTGTGATGAAAAGACTAATCGCCGTAGCCATGTGCGCGCTTTTTGCCGGTTGCCTCGAACCACAGGAAATCAAGGTGGTGCTTCCCGCGCAAAAAACTCCCCCGCAAAGTGCATCCGCATTCGACAACAACCTCGACTGGATTTCCGTAAAGTCAGTCAAGGTTTTCTCGACCGGCGACAAGAGAACCGAAGTCGACTTCATCACCGTCAGCTCCAGCCAGGACATAGAAAGGGCCCTCAAAGAAGACGCCCTGCACTGGATTACGGATTCCATATTCATTTACCAGTCCAGCCGGGAGCTGCTAATCCGGGAATACAGGCGCGACGCCCCGAAGTTCTACGAATACCCTCGCGGGAAGTACGTGCTGGAGTTCATTCCTACTTCTGATAAATAGAGGAATCCACGGAATAGAACCGGCGGTGCGTGAACCCGTACCACAGGGCCGGATTTTCGGCAATTCGCGATTCGAGCCATCCGTTAAATTCATCAATAACAAGCGACGGGGACATTTCCCTTGTCCGCAACGGAATTTCTTCGGCATGGAGAATGCGGCGGTTGCGGTCTTCTTCAAGCCAGCAGACATATACGGGCGTCCCAGGACGGTGCTTCAGCAAAAAATCCGGAAGCGGGTTCATCCTGGCTTCCTGCCCGAGGAATTTTCCCGGAAGGGCGCTCGAGATACGGCTATCCTGATCGGCGAGCAGGCAGAACAGCTTGCCCTCATCGAGCAGGCGCAGGAATTCTCGGGGAGTACGTGCATCCACCCCGTAGCTTCGGCCATCGACCGCACGAATTTTCTTGTCCAGCACGCGATTGAGCCAGGCGGGCCTAACCGGAATGTAGCTCGCCACAAGGGGCACGCCCAAGCGGCAGAGCCACGGGCCAATGGCCTCGTAATTTCCGTAATGTGCCGTAAGGAATATGCCCCCACCCCGCATTTTCTCGAGAACCGGGGCAGCGCCATCCGCAAGAGCGAACTCCATACCATCGCACGTACAGGGGAACGATGCTGTATCGGCGGGCAACTTCTTGTATGTAGCAAAACCGAAAAGCAAATCCCCCGCATGGCGCGACACATTGGACAAAAGCCTTCGATAAAGCTGGCCAGCCTCTTCATGCGGAACCGCAGTTGAGACATGGCGCAGGTTCGCATAGACAACACCGCGCTTCCACCGCGCAAGGCGGAGCAGGGCACTCGCCCCCTTAAAAAAAAATGCGGATGCTATTCTGCGAAAAAAAATCATTGCGCCTACAATATACAATCACAAGCTACACAATTTTCAGGGTATTTTGCGGAATACATTCAAAAAAGCGTGAGCAAACGCACGAAATCGCAGATTTCGCCACTGAGAATTTATTTGTAACAAAATGATAACATCCGCTTTTTTGCGATTCGTAAAAAAAAAATATATGTTCAAATAAAACTTATTAGGAGGGACAATATGAAAAAAACATTTATATCAGCAACTTTATTCGGAGTTGCCTTTGCGACAGCCTTGGCTCAAGGGGCTGAAACAGCAAAAACATTCAACATTCTTTTGCCCAGCGAAAGCGAATGGCAAACAGACGTACCTACGCTCTCGTACACGGAAAACGGTGAAAAGAAAACCGTCATCATGTCGCCCGTTGCCGGCAAATGCGGATGGTTCCAGACGACCTTCAACACGGCTCCGAAGGACGCCATTATTGGCCTCAGGCACAATCCCGAATTACAACTGGGTCTCTATGGTTTTTGGGACGAAGACGACAGAGCCAATCCCATGGATTTAAGCGTCGTTTATGATGCATACGCAGTAAACTCGCTCTACTTTATCCCTGATGATAGCGAGTGGCTCAACAATGAAAGCCATGGCTGGTACACAACATACCCGGAAGTCGAAGGAATTTGCACGTTCAACCTGGCCACACTGATTTACGATACCGACCAGTCCATCAACACGCTGTTCTCCTTTGATGAAACAAGCGAACTCGACAGCTGTGTCGGCCTGCATACGGGAATCGTCAATACCGACCTTGGCACCGACAACAAGCCGGTATTCTCCGGCAGCGACACCGCCAAGAAGTGTTTCGTCGATGCAAACAAATTCAAGACGCTCTTCAATTACACCAAAGACGTAAACGAAGCGCAATGCTACGACATGCTCTTCCAGCGTAACGAAACGGACGCCCGTTGGACATTCGATTCCAATCCGCTCGGTGGATTCTTCCCGGTAGAAAACACCGGGGATTCAACTGTCGTAACGATCAACGAAGTCAAGATGGGGCCGACCTCCGATGCTCGCACCAAGAGGGCGACCGGAACTGCCGAAGACACTCGCAACCAGCAGTTCTGCGCAGAGTCGCACACCACGTTCACCTACTTCAAGGACCTCGAATTTTCGTTCAGCAACACCGACGACATGTGGGTATTCGTTAACAAAAAACTCGCCATCGACAAGGGCGGACTGAACGAATCTGCCCCTGTCAACCTGACATTGAAGGACCTCAACTCCATCTATGGTGACAACTTCCTCGTCGAAGGCAGAGATTATCCGCTGGAAGTATTCTACTGCAACCGTCGTTCTACAGCCCCGAACTTCAGTTTCGCAGCGAATGTATTCCTCCCGAGCAGTTTCGGCTTAGACATCAAAACGCAACCTTTGAATAACGAAGGCAACCAATTGGATATCTGCTATGAATATACGCCAGCATCTAATTGCGAACAAACTTTTGGCACAGCCACAATCAAGGGCTGCCTCAAAGATAGCCTCATTACGGATACCAAGTTCACCATCACGACACGAGAGAACGGTATACCCGAAGGCTGCGATATATGCAAAAACCTCCCGCAAGGGCAGATTTCCTTCGGCGGAATTGACCTGACTAACCCCAGTGTACCCGTTATCTATCCGCAAAGAATAACTGGACTTGCTCCGGGCACATACCGTCTAAACGTCGAAATTCGTGGCAAGAGGGCTTACTACAGGTTCCGCATCCAGGGTGAAACCGAAGTCATCCGTACAAGCGTAGCCAAACTCGCCCATTCTGGCTTCAATATCAAGATGGCGAATCCGCACCAGTTCTCCATCGTGACCGGCAACTCGAATATCGCCAAGACCTATGCCGTCATGGACATGCAGGGAAGAATTGTAAACAAAGGCGTAATAAATTCGACAGAAACGCTCGTGCCTGCACTCATTCCGGGTTCGTACGTTGTCAAAATAGGGGTCGATTACAAACGGGTGAACATTCGCTAATCGCAATTCGTTTATTATATTGCATAGAGAAGGCTGAACCACCCAAAAAAACAAGGTAGCCATGTCTGCAAAAGTAACGAGTAGCGATAAAATAGAAGATCTGTTCCCGGAAACCCCCATCCGTAAAATCATCACGCCGATGGAACGGCTGATGAAGGTGGAGACTACCGGGGGCATTGTCCTTATCATCATGACGGTTGCCGCCCTCCTGTGGGCGAACCTGAGTCCAGAAACGTACCATCACTTCTGGCACATGCCTTTCGCTCTTACGATTGGCAGCTGGATTGGCAGTGCGGATTTGCACTGGCTCATCAACGACGCGATGATGACGATTTTCTTCTTCAACATCGGACTCGAAGTCAAGGGCGAAATGACCTACGGTGAGCTCAGGAACCCGAAGGCCGCCAGCCTGCCTATTATAGCGGCAGCGGGCGGCATGCTGTTCCCCGCGCTCATCTACCTGTTGCTGTGCCCGCATGGAGAACATACCGCCGCCCATGGTTGGGGTGTTCCGACTGCGACCGATATCGCGTTCGTCGTGGGCTGCATGGCAATCCTCGGAAAGAAGGTGCCGCATGCGCTCCGCGTGATGATCCTGACTCTTGCCATCGCAGACGATATCGGAGCCATCCTCGTGATTGCCATCGGCTACCCGAGTGGTGACGGCATCAACTTTGCCGCCCTCGGCACCGGTTTCGCCTTGCTCGTGCTTATCAACGTCCTGTTCCGAATCGGCGTACGCAACCTGCTGCTTCATGGCGTCATTGGCGTTGCCGTGTGGGCCTTCTTCGTAAAGAGCGGCGTACACCCGACAATCGCTGGCGTGCTGCTCGGACTGTCGGTGCCGGCCAAGCCTGTTCTCGCAAGCGGAAAACTAGCCCGCTTCGCAGGCAACGTCGGTGGAGCCCTTTCGGGCGAAGCGAAGGACCGCAACGAACAGTACGAGGTGTTCACGCTCCTCAAGCGCGGTGCACGCGAAAGTATCTCGATGCAGGAACGCCTGTTCAAGCCGCTCGTACCCTGGGTAAACTTCTTCATCATGCCGCTGTTCGCCCTGAGCAACGCGGGTGTCGAAATCAAGCTCGGCGGTGTCGAAGTTCCCGTAATGGGAGCTGTCGCGCTCGCCCTTATCCTGGGCAAGCCCATCGGCATTTTCCTCTTCAGTCTGCTCGCTGTCAAGATCGGCATCTCGGTCAAGCCCAGCTACAGCTGGAGAATCCTGTGGGGCGGAGGCATGCTCGCCGGTATCGGGTTCACCATGGCCCTCTTCGTCGCGAACCTCGCATTCGATGTGGGTGACCGTCAAGACTCCGCGAAGCTCGGCATCTTGCTTGGAAGCTTCTGCGCCGCGATTCTCGGCACCATCTACATGAGCATCGTCTCTAAAACAAAAAATAGTTAGTAGTCGCCAGTCACTGGTCAACGGAAAAACCTACGACCAACGACCGACAACCAGCGTCCATGCCTCATTTTGTCTACATGCTCCGTTGTGCGGGAAACCGCATATACACGGGGTATGCCGTCGACGTAGAGGCACGTTACGAGCAACACAAATCCGGAAAGGGAGCGAAGTTCACCAAGTCGTTCCCGCCGGAATGCATTCTGCAAAAGTTTGAACTGCAATCGTACGAAGAAGCGCTCCGGCTGGAAGCGCGAATCAAGAAGCTGTCCCGCCCGGACAAGGAACGCCTTGCCGCAGGCGACACGGTGCTTACCGCGGAACTTCTCGGCGGGCTCGGTGAAACGCTAGACCAGAAGAAGAAGCGCATTAGAAAAGAAGCCCGCGCAAAGAAGGCAGACAAAGGCAGCGGACCCATGGAGGCAACCGCGAACAAAAAGAAAAGCAGGCCCGCGGGAGCGAATGGCCGCAAGTCTGCAAAATCAAAAGGCACGAAGCCTAGCGAAGAGTGAGCTTCTTGCTAATCTGGACCTTCCCGCGGGAATCGAGGAACTTGGCCACATAGGCGCCCGCAGGTATTTCCGCAAGGTCCAAGCGCATTACGCCCTGAACCCTTTCAGAGAGTATGCCCTTGCCGTTCACCGCGAAGAGCCTGACGGTTCCGCCAGCGGGAGCGACCACATGGAGCGAGCGATTTTCTAGCCGCAGCGACGGAGCCGCAAACAAGACCGCACGCCCGACTCCTGCGACAAAGTCCGTTCCTTCGGGTGCGCCCACGACAAGCCCGCGGCCCACCGTACTCATGTACACCACGCCAAACGTATTCATATCGCCCTGCACGAAGTTTCCGTTGCCCGGGCCTCCGAACTGGTGCTTGTCATCGTTGATGCGTTCAAACGTCTTGCACTTGTCGGTACTGCGGTAGAGTCCGATCGGGTCGCCTTCCTTAGCGGCACCCCAGATAAAGATAGTCTCGTAGTCCGCGCCTTCCTTCGCCTTGCCGATACCCACGGCGATTGCGACCGAGGCGCCTTCGCAGCGGTTCCAAGTCTTGCCGCCGTCTTCCGTGAAGGCGAGCCCGTATTCGGTATAGCCCTTGGGCTGCCAGACTTGCGCCTGGTCCATCGGAACCCACACGTGGCCTTCCCTACCCGGCACCGTGCGGATGTAGTTGCTGCCGTTGTAGTATTGACCCGCAGTCTCATTCTGCAAGCGGGCCTCCTGCTTCACAAAATTCTTGCCCGCATCCATCGACTTGTACAGCGTACCCATGGAGTTCATCACGTAGAACACGCTCGGGTTCACCGGGTCGGCAACGATATGCGAATAGTTTGTCTGTTCTCCGGTTTCAACGGCAGTCCAAGTAGCTCCGTTATCGTCGGAGCGGAACGTCGCATTTTCGGGCCTGTGGAGCATCACCTTGCCGTCAGCAGAAAGTACGACCCAGCCCTTGCCGCCCTTGAGCGTCGTCTTCACGCTATCCCAAGTCTTGCCCATGTCTTCGGAGCGGTACATCACGTTAAAATTCTGCGAGTCGTACTGGCCATACACGGTAATCACGCCCGTGCGCACCAGGGAGCCGGTAAGCGGCGCAAAGCCCATGCTCTCGGTAGTGCCGACCGTGGGCGTATGGCGTTTGGCGCTCTCGTTGATGTTCGTATAGACGGCGCCGTCGTAGTCGCCAATCGCAGTCACCAGCGGGCCACCAGGAATGCTCACGATATCAAGCGGGACCGTTTCCTCGATGCCGCGGGACTGGAACTTCCACACGGGAACCTTCGCGGTGATGTCGTCTGTCATGAAGACGCCATTGCCGCTCGTGACCCAGGCCTGCTTGTTATTGAACGGGTTGATTTCGAGCGAGCCCGCCCAGTGGATGGCGTTGCCCGGAATCCAGTCCGTGCCGTTCGCATCGATGTTGATGCCGTCGCCATAATGCTGGCCGTGAATCCACGTCTTGCCGCCGTCCGTCGTCGTGTAGATGCGGTCGCCGTAGTTATCGCGTTCATTGCCCGCAGCATCCTTCGCGAGGTGGCGTCCGGTGTACTTACCGAGCGTCGAAATCACGATGTGGTTCTTGTCCTTCGGGTCAATCGCGACACCGCCGTAAGAACTTTCGTCCTTCTCGTAGGTGGTGGGGCTCTGCTCGTGCGTCACCGAATCGCTCGGGGTGAGGTCGGTCCAGGTGCCGCCCGCGATGTTGTATTTGTAAAAGCCGCCTCTCGAGATGTTGTACGGACCCGGGCCATCGGCGAAGGTGATGAACATGTCGCCATCGACAATTTTCGCGCGATGGGGCATCAAGCCGGAAGGCACTCCAGAAACGGGCTTCCACGTAGCGCCACCGTCGTTACTCACCTGCAGGTTGTCCTTCGTGTCAGAAATGCCGATGTAGATGGTCTTGGTCGAACCGTCGGCGTTCTTGCCCTGCGATTCGTCGAACAGCACGAAGCTCACTCCGTTCACGCCGTTCAGGCTCGACTCCGTAGCGGTCGAGAGAGCGACCTCATAGACGCTCGTCCAGGTCTTTCCATAATCGGTACTCTTGTAGAGGCCCTTCGTGCGGCTCCCGCAGAAAAGGATGTTCGGCTTGTTCGGGTCCACCGCAAGCTTTTCGCCGGTCTGGCGGCCCATGCCGTTGCCATGCGCGAGCATCTCCACGTAGCTCGTGTCCCAAGTGGTACCGTAGTCTTCACTGCGCAAAACCGCGGTGCGGCCCTGGCTAAAGTATCCTGTACCCGCAAGTACGTAGATGCGCCTCGGGTCGGTCGGATCGAGCGCGAACGCTTCCGTACCATAAAGTCCCACATCGTTCTGGCTCACCCAATCCATCAACGGGATCCAAACTTTTCGTTCGAAATCAAAACGATAGACGCCACCCACATCAGTGCGGGCGTAGAGCACATTCTCGGCCTTCGGGTGGAAGATTACCGCCGACACGAATCCACCGCCATCGAAGCGGACATTGCCCCAATCGTAGTTTTCTGCTTGAGCGAAGCCAGCAAAAGCAGCGAGCGTCGCCATACCAATCAAGAATTTTCCAAACATACAGGCTCCTTTTGCCTCATGCACCGACAAGAAGATATATTAATGCGCACGCGAACGCCCCGAAATGAGAGTCAGGCCCGTCAAAAGCGTTTACGTAAACACAACAAGGCAAAAATGAGGGCAAAAAAAAGCGATGCCTTTACAAACCATCATTTTTTGTTAAATTTGGAACACTCGCGGGAGTAGCTCAGTTGGTAGAGCGCGACCTTCCCAAGGTCGATGTCGAGGGTTCGAGACCCTTTTCCCGCTCGAAAAAAGAAAAACCGCCCATTAGGGTGGTTTTCTTTTTTATGAGTCGGAAGAAAAAGGTGTCGAGAACCCGAGAAGAGGGTTCGGCAGTAGCGACCGAGGCGAGTGCAAAAAAACAGAATGTTTTCTTGCCGAGCCGACCAAGCGGACGTCGA
>NZ_JAFZKX010000061.1 GCF_017551775.1 Fibrobacter sp.
ACGAACGTCGGAGTGCATGATCTTGCGCGTTTCGTTGAACATCTTCATTTCTTCCTTCGTGTAGTCGTTTTCCGTCATCTTGTCGATCTGCGGAATCACGTTGTACGCGAGCTGGAACGGGAACTTGTTGATGTGCGTGGTGGAACCCGTCTCGAGGATGTCCTTGTACTGCTGCTTGAGTTCTTCCATAGCGACGGCACCTGCACCGCTAGCGCTCTGGTAAGAAGAAATGTGGATCTTCTTGATGTGGGAGATCTTTTCGATCGGGTTCAAGACGACGACCATCATGATGGTCGTGCAGTTCGGGTTGGCGATGATGCCCTTGCCGCCGAATTCAGGCTTGTAGAGCTTGATGTCTTCGGGGTTCACTTCCGGGACGACCAGCGGAACGGTCGGGTCCATGCGGAAGAAACTCGTGTTGTCGACCACCACGGCGCCGTTTTCGACGGCGATGGGGGCGAATTCCTGCGAGATGGCGGCACCGGCAGAGCTGAGCACCAGGTCGACGCCCTTGAAGGAATCCTTGTTCAGGACTTCGCACTTGAGCGTTTCGCCCTTGAACTTGAATTCCTTGCCTGCGCTGCGTTCGGAGGCGAGGAGCTTCAAGCTCTGCAGCGGGAAGTTGCGTTCCTCGAGGATGGAGAGGATTTCTTGGCCCACGGCGCCAGTGGCACCCATGATGGCTACGTTGCGAATCATAGTTTAACCTTTAATTTGCTTCTTGTTGAGGTTGATAGTTTGATTTTAAATTTTCGATGTCGTTCCAGAAACGTTCCAGGAAGTTCTTGGCCTGGGCGATCTGGCTCCTGCACTGCGAGTACTGCTTGACTTGTTCGCTGGCATCTTCTTGCAGTGTGTACGTATAAAGCGAATATGCGGCAAGGCGGAGGCTTTCGGTCGCCTGGATGATTTCGGAATGTGCCTCGCTCGATTCGTGCGGGTGGAACAGTCCGAGCGTCTTCTTGTTGAGCGAAGTCGCCTTGTTGTTGATGGCAAGCGCCTGCTGGCTTCTCGTCTCGCGTTCCGATTCGCTGATGTTTGCGGGAAGCAGGTCGAAGTTCTCGATGCTCGCGATGATGGCGTTCATGCGTTCGACGACCTTGTGGCATTCATCGATGTATTTTTCGAGTCGGGAATACGATGCTTCGGATAGCGGGCTCTTCGGAGCGTGGTTGTCGCCCTGGCTGACAGCGCCGTTTCGGGGTGCTTTGCGAGATTCGACCCATTTGCCGCCTTCTCCGTTCTGGAACGAGGCTATGTAGTCCTGGTATGCGGCGTTCTGCGCCGCGATGTCCGCCGACGAGTATTCGCTCTTGACCAGAAGGGTAGGTCTTTCCCAGTAGGCGATTCCGATGAACGCGGCAATCATGAACGCCGTAAACATGCCGTTCGCGATTTTCGCGGGCATGTCTTCGCTGCGGATGACGTAGAGAGCGCCGAAAAGCGCGAGGCTTGCGAACGCAAGAAGAAGGCCTCCATCGGCGTTGTAGCTGATGAAGGAATTCTTGGCGAAGTAGAACAGGCAATCCATCACGATGATGAAGAACGAGAGGATTGCGCCTGCAATCTTATGCGTGTTGCGTTCCGCTGCCGCAGACTGGAGAATAGTTATAAACGTAATCCCCAGCGGGAGCACGAACATCAAAGCAATATTGGCAATGTCCTGGTTCATAGGACTGTGCTATTAGAACGGCAGGTCGTCGTCGCCTTCGGGCATCGGGGCGTCGTAGACCGGAGTGGAATTCTGTGCGGGGGCGTAGCTGTTGGACTGGCCGTAGGAATTGCCCTGGCTTGCACCGGGAGCTCCGCCCTGGCCGCGCGGGGTCAAGAGCTGGAACGTGTCCATGTTGACTTCGGTGGCATAGCGCTTCTGTCCGCTGGTCTGGTCGGTCCAGCTGCGGTTGGTGAGCGAACCTTCCACATAGAGGCTCATGCCCTTGCGGATGCCGAGCTGCTCGACGATATCGGCAATCTTGCCCCAGCCGACGATGTTGTGCCAGTCAGTCTGTTCCTTCTGTTCACCGTTGTTGTCGCGGTAGCGGCGGCTTGTTGCCAGCGAGAACGAGACGCGCTTGCGTCCGCCGGTCTGGCTCATGCGGATTTCAGGGTCTTTACCGATATTACCAATGAGCATCACTTTATTCAGATATGCCATAATCTAATCCTATTTTGTTTTTTTAGTTTCTGCCCCTAAAAATAAAAAATTCCGGTTGTCATTTTGTGCCATTTTTGAAAAATTTTTCGATTTGCAATAGCGTTTGACATTTTGCGGCTCTTTTGACGGAGGACGCCGTTTTTGGCCTTACAGGCGTAAAATGAAAGATTTATTTTTATATTGAAAAAACGAAACCCTTAGTCCCAGGCTGATAATATTTAACTATGGTATCACTCGCTCTTACACGTTTTGAAAAAGTTTTCCCCCAGGCCCTCAGGGGCAAACGTCTCGGCGCCGTCCTTCACCCGGCTTCCGTTCTGCCCGACCTGCGTTACACCCTCGACCTTCTCAAGGAATACGACGGCAAGCTCTTCAAGCTTTCTGCCCTTTTTGGCCCGCAGCACGGCATCAAGGGGCACACCCAGGACAACATGATCGAATGGGAAGGCTACACCGACCCCGAACTGGGTATTCCCGTCTATAGCCTGTACGGCGAACACCGCGAACCTACTCCCGAAATGCTCAACCACGTGGACATGATGCTCGTGGACCTGCAGGATGTAGGCGCACGCTACTACACGTTCATCTGGACACTTTTCCTGTGCATGAAGGCCTGCGAAAAGGCCGGCATTCCCGTCATCGTGGTGGACCGTCCGAACCCCATCAACTGTATCGACGAAGAAGGCCCGGTGCTGGACCTGAACTACACGAGTTTCGTGGGGCTCCACAGCATCCGCACGCGCCACGCGAAGACCATCGGCGAACTCGCGGTGCAGTTCAAGGAAGAACGCTTCCCCAAGTGCGAACTCTACGTGCTCGGCATGGAAGGCTACGACAAAAAGATGTGGTACGACCAGACGGGACTCCCGTGGATTTTGCCGAGCCCGAACATGCCGACGCTCGATACCGCCGTAGTTTACCCCGGCATGTGCCTGTTCGAGGCCACCAACGTGAGCGAGGGTCGCGGCACTACGCGCCCGTTCGAAATTTTCGGTGCGCCGTTTATCGATGCCGTCAAGCTCTGCAAGTACATGAACGGGCTCAAGCTTCCTGGCGTGTATTTCCGCGAGAATTACTTCCAGCCCACGTTCCACAAGGGCGCGGGGCAGATTTGCGGGGGAGCGCAGATTCACGTGCTCGACCGCGACAAGTTCCGCAGTTTCGACATGGCGGTGAAGTTGCTGCAGTACATCTTCAACGAGTACCCGAACGATTTCGCCTGGAAGCAGCCGCCCTACGAATATGAATTTGAAAAACTCCCGATCGACATCCTGCTCGGCAACGGCACGTTCCGTAAGGAATTCATCGAGAACAGCATTTAACCGCGGCGCAGCCGCGAAAAGGAGACACCATGACTCAACCCATCAATGGAAAATTCGAAATGCCCGCCCTCCCGTATGCGGCGGGTGACCTTGCACCGGCGCTCAGCCAGGAAACCTTCGAGTTTCATTACGGCAAGCACCTGCAGACCTACCTGAACAACCTGAATGCGGCCCTTCCGGGCAGCGCGTTCGAAGGCAAGTCCCTTGAAGAGATCGTGAAGACGGCCGAAGGCGGCGTTTTCAACAATGCGGGCCAGTTCCTGAACCACTCTATGTACTTCTTGCAGTTCAAGGCTCCGACTCCGGCTAACGCCCCGTCGGGCAAGATCGCTGAGGCCATCGCCCGCGATTTCGGCTCCTTCGAGAAGTTCCAGGAAGAATTCCAGGCGAAAGGCGCGGGCCTCTTCGGCTCCGGCTGGGTATGGCTCTCCGCCGATGCCAGCGGCAAGCTCGTGATTACGCAGGAAGGCAACGCCCAGAACCCGCTCACCAAGGGCCTCAAGCCGCTGCTGACCTTCGACGTGTGGGACCATGCCTACTACATCGACTACCGCAACCGTCGTCCGGATTACCTGAAGGCGCTGTGGAGCATCGTCAACTGGGACGAAGTCAACAAGCGTCTCGGCTAGTTGAAACTGAAAATGGCGTGAGTCAATCGCGTCATGAAAAAGAGCGGTGGTCCAAGACCATCGCCCTTTTTTGTATCTCCAGCCTAAGGAAAGAATCTTACGATTCGAACGGGAAAATCGTTCTGAATGTAAGCTTGGGTGTGCACATCGAGTTGACGGTGATGATATCGACGGTTGTTTTCGCTTTGGGGTAAACCGGGGTGACTTCGGCCGCGAGGAAATAGTTGATTCCCTTTACCACCTGGGTTGCGAGCTGGGCAAACGGCTTGATATCGGAACCGACAAAATGCTCTGTTGCAATCTTGAATTCTGCCATGGCTGCAGTGGAGGGCGGGACAAGTCCCTTGACTTCGATTCCGCCTTGGTATGTGCTCGGGCTGCCGTGGAGGACACTATGGATGCCGACGAGCGAGAATTCGCCCTGCCTGATATTTAAGACAACGATTACGATGTTCTTGGTTCCGTCCTTGTCAAGGATAGTCTGTTCCGCAAGAATAGCGTGGTTGATTCCGTTGACAACCTGGCTACCGAGATAGGCGAGGAACTTGTACGAGGCTCCGTGAAGGTTCATCACCTTGGCAAAAGCTTCTTGGATTTCCTGGGGAATGTTGTCGGTGATTACGTTGACAGTCCAGGCGCCGGCGTAGTTTTCGTTTTCCATTTTGTTTACTCCTTTTATGAGGTGTTTTTTGTGATAGTTTCGTTTGTTTGCAGTTTCAAAGATAAACTGCGGTAGTATTATTTGTCCATAACCCGATTGGGTGATTTCGTATTTAATACTAGGACTACTGAATACAAACGATTAGTACTATCGGGACACCTTTTTAGGAGTAGTTCGATAGGGGTGAAAAACAGTATTTCATTGAAGGTGGAATCGCGATGCTTTACGTAAAGAGCCCTAAGCTAAGCCCGATAAAGGCCTTGATGGCGATGACATCGGCGGCACGCATGTTTACGTCGAAGCCGAAATGGATCGTCGCGAAAACGGCGTCATGCAGGAGTCCTTTACGATAGTCCTCCTTGTCGGCGGGGGCGTTGATGGTATATTCGTAACGAAGGCCTAGGGAATAGAAAAACAGTTTGTGTGCGTCGTCTTCTGCCGGGATAGATTCATCCCCGGAACCGCCGTTGTAGTAGCATAGTTTGATCGTCGGGAGAATCCTGTGGTCTATATTGTCAAAAACCGGATAGCCGTAGGCGAAGTACAGGGCCGCACCGCTGGTGGTTTCCCCGCCCTTGTGGTAGATGTCTTCGTAGTGAATGTCGTCCCTTTCGTTTTTACCGGAGCCGACGTTAAATCCTAAACCAAAGTCCCCTTTAGACGTTGTTGCCTTTACGGAAACGTCCCCGCCGTAGAACCGGATTTTGTTGAAGGAATCGTCAATGGTCGGCATCGCCATAAAGAAGGAAATGTCAAATGCGAAAATTCGACGTGGCGCATAATGCCTTAACTGAGATCTCCCGTATGTTCCCAGATGGTAATCCGTTGCAACGGAGTCGGTTTGCCGGTCTATAAGTTGTGCGTATTCCCTGCGTTCTTTTTTAGATAAAGAATCCCGTCGCATTTTGTATGTTAATTGCGTGAGTGCGCTTTGTACCTTATGGCGGACATTAGGTTTTTGCTGTGCTGCTACTGAATCGATATACTGCTTTTGCTCAAGGTATATCCGGTAATACGATGTGTCTGGAATCGTTGAAAAAAAATGCTGGATATCTTCGTCGTTATTATCAAAAAATTGAAATTGTCCTCGCGATATGTAAAAGCCGCTCCCTACGGGAGGCTGTAAAGAACAGCCCAACGCGTACCGGCACGACCAATTAAGCAAAACCTCTTGCCGCAGGGAATCCAGCGGTTCTTCAGGGTTTTCGGTATAAAAAAGAATAAGGCTGTCCCGGATGGGATTAAAGGCCATCTTGAAAGAATAGAAGTCGCTTGCGGCGTGTATCAG
>NZ_JAFZKX010000062.1 GCF_017551775.1 Fibrobacter sp.
CGACAATCCTCGGGGTGGAACTTTCCGAAGACGCAGCACTGCTGCTAGGCGGGCGCTGCCGCGGCACGCCCCGCATCGCCAACCGCGTGCTCCGCCGTTGCCGCGACGTCGCGCAGGTGCGGGGAACCGGCATCATCGACGTGCAATCGGCCCAAAAGACGCTCGACATGCTCGGAATCGACAGTGAAGGCCTCGACCCGACCGACCGCCGCATCCTATCCACGATGATAGACATGTTCGACGGGGGCCCTGTAGGCATCGGCACCATCAGCGCCGCCATGGGCGAAGAAGCGAACACGATAGAAGAAGTGTACGAGCCCTACCTCATCCAGAAGGGGCTCCTGAACCGCACCCCCCGCGGGCGCGTCGCCACAAGGAACGCCTACATGATGCTCCACAAGACAATCCCCGCAAACAAGGGCATCGAAGGCGACCAGCTTAACTTGTTCTAAAGCCCCGCAATGACGATGCGGGTTTGAGTTCGACGCGGGCACCACATACCCACGCACCATCAACGCGTGTAAGTAACCTTACCGGAATTCGGGGGCGATAGTTATCACGAGATTCACGCCGTGCAGTCCGTGGAACCCGAGCTGCAAACGGAACCAGTACATGTCCGGCCTGCGCACACGCACGCCGAAACCCCATGAATTGTAGAGATTATCAAACGACCAGTCCTTGAAGCCGGGAGCAAGCATCATGTACTCGTTGAACAGCACTCCATCCACGTAGTAGTCGATAGGCCACCTGTATTCCGTCGAAAGGCTCATGACATGCCTTGCCGACCAGTAGTCGCTGTACCCGCGCAGCGGGAACCTCGGACCAATAAGCGAGTAAGCGTCCACGCTCGCATGCCCGATTTCCCTCTCCCATATGTCGATAAGCCGGTATTGCAGCGCTATAACGCGACGTTCGAACAAAGTCTCGCGCACGTTTTCGGGGCGCCACATGCGCAACGCCGCGTCCCAGTTGAAGTCGGTGTAGAACCGCCTGTTCTGGCGGGCTTCCTTCTTGGAGAAATGGAACGTTTCCGCCTTCCCGAAATAGAAATAATGTTGGAACATCAACTCGGTACGCAAGAAGTCATGGTTCTCTCCGCGATCCTTGAACGGCCCTGCGTCCTTGATTCCAGTCGCCTTCACCACATCCGTTTGCGAGATGCCCCCGTACTTGCCAACAAACACGTACCGAGCGGAAAGCTGCATGCGGCTACCACGGCTCGGGGTATACGGGAAATCCAGGTTGTCGAACAGGAGCGACACACCCACCGGATATTGCATATAGTGTTGGTAAAGCCCGTGGTCCTCGATAAAGAACTTCTTGTCGATGAGGATGCTGTCCTGCGACTTGTCCGGCAGGCTGAACCTCACGAAATCGACTCGCCCGTTGAATTCCAGGCTCCAATGGCCGTCGCTTGTCAGCGGGAGTCCCGTACGGTAATCGATTATCGACGCCGAATCGGGCATCACGAAGGCTTCCTTCGTTCCCGGAATGATAAACTGCGCATCGCGATCCCAATACTGGCGGAACCTCACGCCTCCAAAGAGCTTGGTGCCGAAGAGTTCATGCTTCGTATAGCGAACATCAAAGAACCAGTCACTATTCGCAAAGTATTCAGACGACATGACAAGGTAGTCGCGATTCAAGAAAAGATTCCTGTGGCGATACGTGACACCGAGCATCGTGGAGTTGCCAGGTTTCAAGTTCATTATCGGGTACAGGAGCACGTTGCGTTTTTGCCCGAACGTGATGAGGTCGACCGCCGTCTCAATGACACCGTTGTCAAACGCATAGCGGATGGGCTGCGCAATCGGGTAAACGGCTCCGTTCAAGACGGGCTGGATAATATGTTCGAACGGCCAGACAAAAAAGCGGGTCCACGAAGGGCGGCCCGTTTCGACGATCGCCGTATCGTCTTTCGCAACTTCCGGTTTCTCGGTTTCTGTCTTCAAGGAATCAGAAACAGCCGAATCTGCCGGCACGGGAGTTTGCACAGAGACAGAATCCTGCGCAGCGGCGGCCACCGCAAGGAAAAGCAGAAAAGCCAAAGAGAGCAGAATCCTCCTTCGGCTAGCAAATCCGTGAGCGATATAAGTCACCCGGGCCATCGCCCATAATTTAAAATTATTGACGGAGAAAATCTACTCGACCTTTTCGCGAATCGGGTCGAACTTGTTCAAAACAAGGCAGACAAGCGCATAGACGAGACCGCCTATAAGGCCACCCGTAAAGTCGGCGACCAAATCCAAGGCGCTGCTGTCGCGTCCATCCACGAAACTCTGGTGGAACTCGTCGGTACAGCCGTAAGCAAGAGCGAGAACTCCCACAACAAGCACACGAAGCCACTGGCGCTTGGACCATTCGTTACGGGTCCAGAGCATGGCATAGCAGCCGGCCAATGTAGCGTATTCGCAGAAATGAGCCAGCTTGTCCCAGATTTGCGGGAAATCTTCCAGTTCCTCGGTCGTCATGGATGACAGCTTGAAGATGACAGCCATGCAGAGCACTGCGGGAACTACGCGGAAAAAAGGATACTTGTCAAAAAGCGATTCAAACATCTTGGCGACAAATGTAGAAAAATGCGCATGGTTTTTCTACATTTGGCTGCATGAAAGCAATTACCCTGAAGGCCGGACGCGAAAAGTCCGCATTGCGTTACCACCCGTGGATCTTTAGCGGAGCCGTCGACGAAGTTGTCGGCGACCCGATGCTCGGCGACACCGTCGAGGTTTACAGCTACCGGAGCGACTTCCTGGGTCTTGCGGCGTATTCGCCCAAGTCCCAGATACGCGGACGTTTCTGGACATTCGGCGAAAAGGGCAATATCGACCGCGAATTCTTCAGCGACCTGCTAGACCGCGCCATCGCCGCCCGCAAGAGCCGCGGATTCGACATCGAGGACAAAGAAAGCGCCTTCCGCCTGATCAATGCCGAAAATGACGGCATCCCGGGATGCATCATCGACAAGTACGCCGATATATACTCGGTAGAAATCCTTGCCGCCGGCGCCGAAGTCCACCGCAACACGATTTATGAGCTGCTCGCCGAAAAGACGCACTGCCGCGGCATCTACGAACGCTGCGATTCCGAAGTGCGCAAAAAAGAAGGCCTGCCGCTCCGCACGGGCGTAGTATTCGGCGATGTGCCCGACGAGCCCGTCATCATCAACGAGAACGGCATCCTCTTCCCCATCGACGTGAAGAACGGCCACAAGACGGGCTACTACCTCGACCAGCGCGACGCCCGCCGCCGCATCGGTGAAATCTCCAAAGGCAAGAAGGTGCTGAACTGCTTCTGCTATACCGGCGGATTCGGACTGTACGCCCTCCGTGGCGGTTGCGAGAAAGTCTACCAAGTGGATGTTTCCAAGGACGCCCTCAAGCTCGCGAAGGAAGGCATCATGCGCAACAAGCTCAGCACCGCGCATGCCACGCATGTGGAAGCCGACGTGTTCCAGTACCTGCGCAAATGCCGCGACAAAGCGGAAACGTTCGACCTCATCGTGCTGGACCCGCCCAAATTCGTGGAAAGCAAGGACAACCTGCAGAAAGGCGCACGCGGTTACAAGGACATCAACCTGCTTGCCATGAAGCTACTGGCCGAGGGCGGCATGCTCGCGACCTTCAGCTGCTCCGGGCTCATGGAAATGGACTTGTTCCAGAAGATTATCGCGGATGCCGCCGCCGATGCCCATCGGCGCGTTCAAATCATTGAACGCTTCGGCCAGCCCGCCGACCATCCCGTGAACACCGCCTTCCCCGAAGGCCAGTACCTCAAGGGATTGCTGGTGCAGGTCGTGTAATAGCACCACAACAGATTCAGCGTTTACAAAAAAACTGGCCGGCAAGGCCAGTTTTTCATTTTACAATTCAAGGATTCCGCTTACTCGCGCTTCTTGTAATAGATGCAGTCTTCCATCGCTTCTTCAAACTTTTCCTGACGGTCGACGTTACTTTGCGTGGTGGGTTCGTCCAGGAAGGTCTGCTTCTTCAGGTAAGACACCGTCGAATCGTCAAGCCATTCGTACCGAACAGATGTTTCGACTCCGGCGTACGTGTATACGAACGCCCAAATGGAATCCGATTTGACAAACGAGCATCCGGCCACTTCTTCGTATTCGTACACGCTCGAGCTGGACTCTTCGCTTGAACTGGATTCTTCGCTAGAGCTTGATTCCTCACTGGAGCTAGATTCTTCCGAACTGGAGGATACGGAGCTAGACGATTCCACGGAACTGGAGGATTCTTCTTCGTCATCAGAAGAAGAGGACTGAGGCTCGTCTTCTATGCCGTTCAACGTCTTGCACTCCGCCATGATTTCCGCGAAAAGGCCTTCACGTGTCACCGAATCTTCGTCAAGCAAGCCAATCTTCTTCTCGACAGACACGGTTGTCATGACCCCATCATCGCAAGTCGTCGTTTCGATATGAGAGCCGTCTCCTTCGACATCTTCGACTTCGACGGGGTCGGCAAACTTGCAATAGGTCCTGGCCAGGGAGCCCGTATCAACCGACGTCGTCGTAACGATAAGATCGGCATCCTCGATGACAATGGACATCTTGTATTCAGCGCCCATATCCAGCATATCGGGGAACCCAAAGGTCCATTCATCGTCATCTATGCTGAAATCGCAGCCTAAAGTAACCTCACCCGAGGACCCGCTGCTGGAAGAAAGTACTTTGCCTTTGGAATCCCTGTCGAGGAAGGGACCATCCATAGAAGAATCGTCTCCACAGGCGGAGAAGATTATGCTCAGAGCCAACAAGCTGGCGTATCTAATCTTCACTTTCATACTCCTTTCTATAAGGTTTTAGACTATTTCTTGAACCGCATCATATCGGCGTGAACTCCGTCGCGCACGACCACGTGGTATATTCCCGGAGCAAGGTTTCGCACATCCATCACGGACGAATGTCTTGCCCTGCTACGCAATACCTCGCGGCCCTGCAAATCCAGGATGCGCACATCCGCGCCATCCTTGAACGCGCTTCCGAGTTCCACGAACAAACGATTGTCGACATAGTGCGCAGAAGACCCGTAAACATTAGCAAAATTACCGAGATACGGAGCTACATGCGGAATCGAATCCTTCTTCGTGGTGTCCGTTGCCGTCGTATCCTTCTTGCCCGTCGTATCCTTGGCCGGGATAGCTTCGTCGGGCTTGAGCAGGCGCCACATCTGGTTCCATTCCCAGTCGTCGGCCCAACTCTGCACCACGCGTTCGCCATCCGTAGTTGCGCGCAGGTACAAATCACTGTGTTGCATCTTCATTCGCACCACGGAGCCCTCATAGCCGGACTGCTTTTGCATCGTCACCTTCTGGTGGGCACCGCCATTCCACTTGTACAGGCTCATCGTGTGGCCAGCATCCTTCGATTCATCCGGTGTATCAAGGGAGAGGTCACCGAAGTTGATGCGGTAGGCCGAACCCGAGAGCGGCGTAATCGTCGCAATCGCGTTGTCGCCCTTGCAGTCTCCCAGCGCGAGCTTGTTTTCGCTGGTCCGGACCATGCACGTACCGAAGTTCATCGACATGATGCGCACCGTATCGGGCTTCGCAGGCTTAGCCTGCCACACGCGCACCCAGTCCGCCTCGAAATACGCGGGCTTGTCCGCGGTGATTTCGATATCGTCACCCGCCCAGCCACCGATGGCGAGGTTCACGATGATGTACTGAGCCGAAAGCTGCTTGATTTCGGTCGGGCGGTTGTAGCTCGCAAACTTCTTATCGTCAAAGTAAAAGCTGAGCGTCGACTCGTCCCACTCCACGGCATAGTTGTGGAAACCGGCGGAACGGTCCGTATTGTCGTCCTTGTGCCCGCCGAAGGAGGCTTCGTGGTCCCACGCCGAGCCATGGCTGTTGTACCAGCTGGGGTCCGTGTAATGCAGGTAGTAATGGTGCTGCTTGCGCGACGCCGGAATTTCAAGAATATCGATTTCCGGAGGCCAGCCGTCTTGCAAAGTCCAGAATGCAGGCCAAGTTCCCTTCTGCCACGGGGCCTTGAATCGGCCTTCGATGTAGCCATACTTCACTTCGAAGTGGCCCTTGGTGTCAATTGCGCCCGAGGTGTAGTCGACAGGAATTTCCTTGTTGTTGAACTTGGCCTTCCGCCCATTTGCATCCGGATGCTTTTTCTTTTCGCCCTTGAGCTTGAGCGTACCGTCGGAGACTATCACGTTTTCTTCGGCACAATAAGCACGATGGTTATGGGTGGGGCCCCAGTTGTAGGTCGGGTTCCACTTTTTCTTGTCGAGCGAAGTGCCGTCGAAGTTGTCCTCGAATACGAGTTCCCAGCCGCTAAAGTTCGAAGGAGGTTCCGCAAAGGAAACTCCGGCAGACAAGAGGGCAAGTACGGCAACATTTAAAAATTTCATATCCACACTCAATCCAAATCAAAGCAGGAGGCGCATTATCCTTAGCCTCCCGCCAAAAATCATTCCTTCACACAGCGGACCGAGAACCCACTGTACTTCTTGACCGTATTGACTATCGCCAACTCGTTGCTGCAATTCAGTTCGACGCTGAACGCCAAGGTATCCCCACCGGCACTGGGATCCGCTTCCGTCGCAGACCACATGTACGAACTGCAGCCATGGTTGGTAAACCCGGACTGTAAATCGTTGAAGAACGCCTTGCCCGCCGGGAGCGCCGTAAAGCCGAAGTCGTCCGTACCGCTGCCACTGTTTTCCCAGCCGCTCTTGGACTTGAGCACGTTCGCGCCTGTCCAGGCAATCGGGTTCAGGGTATCGGCACCGACCGCCGTCAACAATGCGGTCCAGTCTTCGTTCGTCGGCAAGCGCCAGCCTTCGGGGCAAACCCTCTTCGCCACCTTCCACGTGTAGAGGCGGCCAGCCGATTCGCAGTTCTCGGGCTTATCCCAGTAGCACCAGTCGTTCTTGATAGAGCTCGGAGCCCCTTCGATGTCGAAGTAGTTCAAGTTTTCGGCCATCCATACCTGGCCGCCGATAGTCGTCGTCTTGTAGACAATCCCGTCACGCGGGTCCGTCATGGAGCCATAGGCAAAGTCCGGATTGTCGTGCGTTCCCCTGGGGTCGTAGAAATGCCATACGCCCACGCTGTCCGGATCGTGACGCGCCGTATCGATGCCTTCAACGCCGTCGGGGAAAAGGATGTTGAAAACGGAATCAAGGGAAGAGGTTTCCGAATCCACCACATCAGAAACGGTTTCTTCGCTAGAAGAAGAGACGTCCGGCACCGCCGGTTTGGCAGCGCCTTCGCTGGGTTCCGGCGCAGACTGGTTCGAGACCTCAAAGCCGTTCTCCTCTACCACTTCGTCGGTGACCGCAATTTTTTCCGCAGCGTTCATTTCGCCATCGGCGCTGCTGGGAGTTGCAGAATCATCACTGCACGCGGAGAATGCACATACGGAAAGGACCGCTCCTCCAGAAAGCAGGCCTGCGAGAAAACACTGTCTGATTGTTTTTTTGATGGACATACCTAACCCCTTAAAAGTTTATACTTAATTTATGTTTTCACGCCCCAAAAAGCAATAGGGGCAACCACCGACAAACAGCAAACACCCCGATTTTACAGGGTGTTTCAAGGATTTTTTCCAAAAAACTAACGCGTGCGGCGCGGGAGTTCCGAAGCATGCCTTTCGAGCCACACGGCGTCTTCGAGAGCGCGTTCGGCTTCGGCAGCCCAGTCGGATTCCGGATACTGCTGCACCACGGTGCGGTAACGGGTCACGGCACTATGGAAATCGCGGAGTTCGCGGTAAATGTTGCCCATCTGGAGCATTGCAAAATAGCGATCGTCGGTACTGATTTCCTTGTCCAGGAGTGCCTTGTAGATGCGAAGCGCCTCGGCGAGATTGCCACTCTTGAAGAGGCTGTTCGCATTCGCCACGCTGTATTCATCGTTTGCAGGAGCGGGAGCCGCGGCAACGGCCTTCTGCGCCGGAGCTGTAGCCTGAGCATTAGCCTTGACAGGTTCTTCAGCGGGCTTCGTTGCGGCAACGGGTTCCGTCTCCGCCTTCGCCGCTTCAGCCGCAGCCTTCATTTCGGCAATTCGATTCTCTGCCAACGCACGGAACTTAGCATCGGGGGCAGCCTTCTTGATATACGCAGAAAGAGCCTTCTTTTCCAGTTCACTGCGGTTGGTTTTCTGGTAGACCAAGGCCAAGTAGTAGTTCGCGTCGTTTCCCTGTTCCTTGTAGGAAAGACCCTTCTTCAAGTTGAATTCAGCCTTGTCGTACTCGCCCATCTCGTAACGGGTCACGCCCGCATAGAAATACGCGCCAGCATGTCCGGGCTGTTTCGCGAGGACTTCGCGCCACATCGCGGCAGCTTCCTTGTACTTGCCTTCGGCGAGCAGCGCCTTTCCCTTCTCGAACGGATCGGAGGGCTGTTCCGCCTTGGGAGCCTCGACCGGCTTCGGCGTTTCGGCAATCTTCTTTTCGACAGGTTCCGCAACCTTCTGCGGTGCGGGTTCGCTTACCTTGACAGGCTCCGGAGCAACTTCTGCGGCCTTCTGCGGCGCAGGCGCTGCGGCAACAGGAGCCTCGGCCGGAACGGATTCCGCGGCAGGAGCGGCAACCTCTTCGACAGGCCTATTCTTCGGATCCTTCGCAAGTTCTTCTTCGGCTTTGGCCTTCTGGCCCATAAGCCTGTAGACCTTGGCCGCCCCTTCGTAAGCCTTGCTCATGGTCGGCGTAAACTTGTACGCCAGGCGGTAGTTGGCCAATGCACGTGCAAAATCCTGCTTGGGCATCTTGAGGTAGACTTCCGCAGCCAAGAAATACGCCTCGGAATTCTGGGGCTGTTCCGCAAGGAGTGCCCTGTATTCGCCGAGAGCCATTTCGTAATCGCCCTTGGCCTCGAAAATTGCGCCCTGCTCAATGCGCGGGTCAGCAGCGAAGGATATACCGAACGAGAAGGCAAGCGTAAGTGCCGCTACAGAAAGTCTGATATTCATGTCGAATAATGTAGTAAAAAAACACCCGCAGGTTTTACCCCACGGGTGCACACCCATACTTTCTTTGGTCCAAGCTATTGTTTGAAAACCGTCGTGCGGAGCACACCGCCCGCGGTCATGAGCCGTACAGCGTAAATACCCGGACGGAGTCCCGAAAGGTCAACGACGCGCTCCGAACTGGAAAGGATCTTCGCGCCGTCCATCTGCAGCAAGTCCACGCGGAAGGCTCCCGCAACGCCGATTTCGAGACGGCGATCCGCGACGGCATAGCGCAGGGCGGGACCACGCGGAGAATTTGCCGTAGACACTCTTGTCTCGCTGTCGCTCGACTGCGGTGCGACGGAAGAAGAACTGCTCGACTGCGGTGCGACGGCGGAACTACTCGACGGTGAATCGACGGAGGAACCGGGAATGACGCTTCCGTCCCAGCCCTTGTACGCCACGAGTGCATCCTTCAACTTCTGATTCACCTCGGAAGCGGCATCGTCCTTGGAATTGTCGAAACTCCACTTGAAATTTCCGCCCTGCACGCGGCCTGCGAAAGCCTCCACGTTCGCCTTCGCCACGGCAGGCTCGTCGGCCGTATACCTGTACATCACGGAATTGTCGGTATCGAAATTGTTGTAGGTGTTGGCGCCCTGATAAGACTTGACCATAGAGGGCACCTTCGCATTGCGGCTATCCACCACGTAGGCGTCGAAATCCACGGAAGTATTGATTCCCTGGCTTGCGGCAGCCGTCTCCGAGCCTTTTACTTTATACGTACTTGCGCCGTACGGGATAAACGTGTAGTCGCCCTCGAAATGGTTGCCGAACGCCTTGATAGTCCCGCCGTCCTCATCGCTAAACGTGCCGTAATTGCCGGGATCCCGCTTGGTTCCGCCCGCATACACGTCGCTCCCCTGCATCGAGGTGAGCATCGGGAACTTGCAATTGCGGAAATAGTTGTTCTCCATGAACACCGACGAGCCGAGCGTAGCGCCCGCACCGTACTTCGCGATACCGTCGTAATAATTATTGTAGACGTGCGCGCTGTAAAACCGCACGCGCGGGTGGCGGGAGTCGGAATGGTCGAACCAGTTGTGGTGATAAGTGATGTAGAGCCCTTCGGTCGTATTCTCCTTGAGCCCGAGCAGGTTCGACTTGCCGTTGTCCCAAAAGTGATTATAGCTGAAGGTCACGTAGGTGGATTTCTTGCAGTCGAGGGCGCCGTCGCCCTTCACCTGGTCCTTGTCGCTGCCAGCATCTCCATAAAAGAAGTCGCAGTTGTGCACCCACACATACTTGTTGTCCTGCTGGAGCCCGACATTGTCGCCTTCGTTGCTGCTCACGTTCATGAACCCGAGGTTGCGGACCTCCACATCCTGCGCGCCCTTGATACGGAGACCCCAGCCGTTCGCCGTCGCATCGGGCCCCACCCCTTCGATCGTCATCGAAAGTCCTTCTTTCGAACCCATGTCGACAAGGATATCGCCTTTGTCCGTAGAATCTGGATCCGTAACGTTGCCTATCAGGCGGAAATCGAACGGGCGTTTGTCGTAGCCCTTCTTGATAGCGGCAAGAATCGCCTGAAAACCGGTAAATTCCGCCATACCGCCCTTGCTGTTGGTCGCCACGTCGAGTTTCACCGTATTCTTGTTACCTTCGGAAACATAGACGATTACGGCTCCGTCCTTGAGCGTGCCATCCGCCTTGTAAGCGCCCGGGACATGACCGTCGCTGAAGGCAAATCCCGAGCGGTCGAGGGACTTCACCGAAAGGGCCTTCGTCGTAACAGCCGCGCCCTCCTTGCCGCCCTTCACGCCCACAACCTTGAGCGTGTAGTCACCCGCCTTGAGACCCGGCACATCCACGCGCCAAGTCGAACCGTACTTGCGGACAAGCGGGGCATCGACCTTCACATCGGTCTTGCCGGCACCCGAGTAGTAGACATTGTAGCTATCAGAACCATCCGCAGCCCACTGCGCGTAGGCAGATTCAAGCCACCCTCCGGCAGCCTCCAAGGAAATCTCGGCATAGGATGCGGCCGCAAGGCCGATCCCGAGCGCGATCGTCGCAGAAAAATTCATATAAACATCCCTTTCTTTCGAGAACATACGGGAACATCCCCTTTTACACCAATTTTAAATGTTCTCAAAAATTTTAAACAAATATAACTCAATAGTCGCTATTTTATAATTTCTCTATGATTATTTTACAAAATATGTTCTCATTTTATTCTAAACAACTTTAATTTACGCAAATTTTGCGTCGAATAAAACAAGGCCACAACAAAAAACAACACAAATATTGGGCACATCTCCCCAAAAAACACTATTTTTTTATTATCATTCATCTAAATTAATTCGGAACGATGATGAAGCCAAAATTACTATTGACAATGTTGTCCCTATTTTTTGCAACAACATTTGCAGAAAATGAACCCGATACGGCCAACTTCAATGTTCTACACGGGAGCGCCTACTACAACGCCACGAGAACTCCTGGCGAAGCCCCTTCCGTGCATCGGAACATTTACACGCCCTACCTCATGTACGGGAGCAACCTGGTAGCCCTGGGCCCGACCAACGTCTACGGCATCGCCAGCTACACGTCCGGTGAGCACACCACCTTCGCCGCCTACATAAACTCCCAGGCCATGCTCGGTATCGCCACCAAGTCCCTCGGTTTCAGCTTCGCCTTCAGCGTCGGCGAGAAACTGAGCTTCTTCGAACAGAGCTCCCCTTACCACAAGCTCAAGACCGATGAAATCGTCGGTTCCTCCGCCAACAACTTCACGCTCCGTCTGTCGCTTCCGTTCACCTCCGTCGATTTCACCACGTTCCTCCGCTACTCCCAGTCTAACGGCGATTCCGTCTACACATGGAAATACGCTGACAGCGAAGGCAAATCCGTAAAGGAATACAGCAAGCTCAGCCATAACTTCGGTGGCGGCCTCACCTTCACGAACAAGCCCTCCGCCAAGGACTTCTCCTGGAGCTTCGGAGCATCGGCCACCCGTTATTTCCATACCCTCGATTCCTCATACACCAGCACGGAATTCCCGGACGATAACTATGACGTCGAGACACGTTCGAACCAGAACTACACCTACGCGAACATCTTCTACAACTTCGGTGACATCGTCCTGAAATCCAAGAACGGCCGTGTTCATGTCGGCAACAACGCCTCCATCACGGCTACCATCTACGATTGGCTCAAGGACAAAGAAAACCACCGCATGGACTACTACCTGCAAGGCACACTCTCCCTCACACCGCACATCCTTGTCGAATACGCCCTGAACGAAAACCTGATGCTGTGGGGAAGCACTTACTATACATGGAGTACATCCGGCCTTCGCGAAAGGTACATCGAGCACTGGGAAATCAGCGAGGAAAGAAGAAACAACCTCATGCAGTTCTCGACAAAGACAGGCATCCCCTACATGAGCACGGGCGCTCGCTTCAACTACAAGAACGTCACGCTCGAAGCGGGAATCGAAGCCGGCATGTACAGCAATCCCTTCAGGGGTTTCGACGGAGCGGCCGTTGCGTATGACTTCTCCGGAATCATAACATTCTAACCGAGGAAAAGAATATGAAAAAGATTTTTTCAGTAGCCTTGTTCCTGGTTTTCGCCCTTATCGCAGCGTGCTCTAACGAAACCACCATCACCGGCCCCTTCAACAGCAGGACGCCGCACGGCCACTCGTTCACCGAGTACTCCAGCAGTTCCGAAAAATACTCGAGCAGCACGGCATCTTCCAGCTCCCAGTATTCCAGCAGCGCGACATCCTCGTCTAGCAGCGAAGAGGAATCCAGCAGTTCCGAATACTCCAGTTCGTCCGTTTCGTCGAGTTCGTCGGCGACATCCAGTTCGTCTTCCGCTCCCGCAAGTTCTTCGAGCGAAGCCAAATCTTCTTCCAGCAGCGAAGAGGAATCTTCTTCCAGCAGCGTAGAAGAATCTTCCTCCAGCATCGAGGAATCCAGCAGCTCCGAAGAACCCGAAAGTTCTTCAAGCGAAGTATCTTCCTCCAGCGTAGAAGAATCCAGCAGTTCTGAACCGCCCGACACTTCTTCAAGCGAAGCATCTTCTTCCAGCGTAGAGGAATCCAGCAGTTCCGAAGAACCCGACAGCTCTGCGAGCGAAGATTGATTCAAAAGACTTCAGGTTTAACACAAAAAGTTTAAATGCATAACAAAGGATACAGAATGAACATAAAACTGATCACCTTGACTGCAGCGGTAGCGATGACTGCCGCCATGGCCCAGGAACGACTGATGACTAGTGCCGACCTCCAGACGTCAGCCCCGGCATCGGAAGAAGCTACAGCCCCCGCCTATGAGCCGACTCCGGCTCCGGCACCGGCTCCCGCTCCAGCACCGGCACCCAGAGTCAAGCCTGCACCGGCACCCCAGCCCGCTCCTGCTCCCGCAGAAGAGACGACCGCCACAAAGCCCGCCCTTCACGGCATCGCGTACAACAACGTCGGCAACCAGGCTGCTGACGCGACCGTCGCCGACAACCTGAACAAGCCTTACAAGATGGCCGGTTCCAAGTTCGTCTACATGGAACCCACCAGCAAGTTCAGCGCCGTCTCGTTCGGTGAAGGAAGCACGAAGTTCCTCTCCTTCGAACTGGCTGACAACCTCGGACGCACCACCATCGGTATCGCGAACAAGGGATTCGGCGCCTCCATCAGCTACGCCTTCGGCAAGGAGCTCGTCTTCACCGAAAGCACAGACGCCTACGAACAGGAAACCGAAGACATCTACACGGTCTCCGCAGGCGACATCGTCCGCGCAAGGTTCGCTCTCCCGTTGGGCGGCATCGACCTGAACGCCTCCATGTTCTGGCTCACCTACCAAAATGAAGTTTCCAGGTCTGAAGGTTACAAGGACGCCGACAACAAAAATACGATTGACTCCGAAAACGACTTCTGGGATTTCGGTGCCACGGTGGCCGTGAGCAACGACCCCTCGGCAAAGAAAATGTTCTGGAACGCCGCTGTTACGTTCACTCGTCATGAGGACGCCTTCTCGCGGGAAGCCACTAGGAAATCGAGAGAAGATGGTACGAAGACTGAAACACTGGATACCACGGGCAAGGGCGCCAATGTCTATATCCAGCCGTCTCTCAACGTCGGTACGGCAATCCTCCAGGGGAACGGCGCAAGAGTCTTGCTCGGCCTCAACACCCGCATTCCGTTCGTATTCTACGATGAATTCGATGACATCAGGAACAAGAGAAAAGACAGTTACTTCACGATGGGCGTTTACACCCAGCCGAACATCTTCGCCGAAATCGCTCTCGGCAAATGCTGGATGGTCTATGGCGGAGCCGACTACACTTGGGCCGTTTTCACCATGGAAGACGAAGAGTACATCACGGATTACGACGACGAACTTGACATCGTGAAGAACTACACGACCAGGATCCGTTCGCTCACGGGCGCAACCAGGGTCAACCTCGGTGTCCGCTTCCAGTACAGCAACTTCGCCGTGGAAGCTTCCATCGAGAACACCTTCTACAACAATCCCTTCCGTGGATTCTCCGACGGCAACAACAACATCCTCGCCAACTTCGGCGGATTCATCTACTTCTAATCGGGAGGCTCAATCATGAAAAAAATTATTGCTATTCTCTTCTCTTCCATGATGATCGCAGCACTCTCGGCTTGCTCTGCTGCAAGCGACAGCACCATCAGCTCGCCGCGCATGGGCTCCTTCATCGAGAACTACTGCACCATCTACAACATGGTGTCGTCTACCGCAAACGGAGTCGTCTACTCGTGTGAAGACAACGACAAGATGTACATTTGCTCGAGTTCCGAATGCAAGACGCTCACTGACTAAGCAATTCTGAAAGTATCCTTTTGCATAAGACACGCCCCGTTCTCCGGGACGTGTCTTTTTTTGCAATTCACGCTAGGCACGCACGCCGCGTTTCGGGCCCAAGCCTACTGAAGTTTTTCGAGAGATGCGTATAAATCGTACAGGCGCTGCACGCCGTTTTCAAGCCCGTAATAGTGCTTGATGTAGGGCACCAGAAGCGAAAGGAAAAGAGCCGCGAGCACGAGGACGGGAATATCGGGGCACGCCGCAAAAAACAGAAAACTACCGACTGTCAGGAGGGCAAAAAGCACAAGCACGATTTCGTGCGCAAGACGCTCATGCTGGAAAAAACCGATGTGCGTGCGCACCGACAGCAGCTGCTCGGCATCCAGCGGACAACCCGCCTTCAGGAGCGTATTCAGATACGCTTCGTAATCGGACAGTTTCTTAATCATAACATGCCTTTTTAAAGAAAAATAAATAAAAAACAAAAAAAAGTACTCTTTTTCGGGCAAGATAACGTATTTTGTAGACATGGAACCATTGCAGTTCACATCACTCCCGTCCATGTTCTTCGCCAACTGTTCCTGTGACGATTTCGGAGGCTGGTACAAGCGGATCAACGGGGAGTGGTTGCACTACTCCAGAGAATTTCTGAGGGACACCGCAATATACGGCGCGATCGCCCTCGACAACAGCGGGCTTGAACCGTGCGAAAACGTGGGCATAATAGCCCCGAGTTCGCCAGAATGGATTCTCGCCGACATTGCGACACAGGTGAACCACAAGGAAACCATCCCGCTGTTCCCGAACATCGCTCCCGAGAATTTCGTATACCAGTGCGAAGAATCGCGCGTGCAGGTCCTCATCGTCAACGCGATAACGGACCTCGACCTGCCCCTGCAGGGCATGCTCTCCCGCTTCAAACGCGTGGTGTGCATCGACGGTTCGTCACCGCTTCCCGCTAATGGCATCTACTGGAACGACTTCATCGAGGAAGGTCACAAGCAGAGCGAAGACCCGAAATACTTCAGCTGGCTCGACGACAAAATCCAGAGCATCCATCCGGACGACATCTTCAGCGTCATCTACACGAGCGGTTCTACCGGTACCCCGAAAGGAGTCGAACTTTCGCACCGGAACATGCTCTCGCAAATACAGAGCCTGCTCGGGCTGTACCACATGAATCGCCGCGAGGACTCGGCCCTCACCCTTTTGCCGGTAGCGCATGTGCTCGAGCGGATGACCGTATATTTCTATACCCTGAACGGCATCAGGATCTACTTCGCGGACGACCCGAAGAATACGGCGCAGATACTCACCGAAATCCACCCGACCATCATGGTGGTGGTGCCCCGCATCTTGGAACGTCTCTACGAAAGCATGACCATAATCGCCGACCGCGCGAAGGGCCCGAAGAGTTTATTCATCAAGAACGCCGTCAAACTCGCAAAACTCAGCGACCCCTCGAAATGCAAGCCTCTCTTGCAGAGGTTCTACGACAGACTCGTGTACAAGAAGATGCGTTCCGCGCTCGGCAGCAACCTCAAGCTCATCGTGAGCGGCGGAAGCGCATTGAACAAGTCCATACTGCGCTTTCTCTTGAACATCGGGCTCCCCATATACGAAGGATTCGGCATGACGGAATGCAGCCCCGTGATTTCGGCGAACTGCCCTCGCGTATCGAAACCCGGCACCATAGGGCTCCCGCTAGCACACCTAAAGGTCCGCATAGGCGCACAGAACGAAATCGAGGTGAAGGGAGACAGCGTCTTCAGGGGCTACCGCAACAAACCCGAACTGAACGCACAGATTTTTACCGAAGACGGGTTCTACAAGACCGGCGACCAGGGATTCTTCGACGAGGACGGATTCCTGAACTTCACGGGACGCATCAAGGAACTCCTCAAGACCAGCACCGGCAAGTACGTGAGCCCCAACCCCATCGAGCTCGAAATATGCCGGCACCCGGCAGTCGAGCAGGCGCTCGTCATCGCGAACGACCGCAAGTTCGCATCCGCCGTCATCTGGCTCAACCCCGAAGGCGCACGCCGCCTGCTCAAGCTCACAAAAGAAGAATTCGATATCGAAAAGGCGCTACAGTCGCTGCGCGTCCGCGAAGCCATCAACAGGCACATCACGCGCGTAAACCGGAAGCTCAACCACTGGGAACAGATACGCAAGTGGACGCTCGTGGGCGACGAACTCACCGTAGAATCCGGACTACTCACGCCCACGCTGAAAATCCGGCGCAAATTCGCCGAAGCCCGCTACGCGGAGCAGATTGAAGCGATGTACTCCTAGTGAGTTCCTAGTTCCGAGTTACTGAAGTTGCTTCGCAACAGTTCCTAGTTCTGAGTTACTAGTTACTAGGATTTCTTATAGCGAGAAGCTTCTTGATAAAAGCTATACTAATAACTAGTAACTATTAACTGCCACGAAGTGGCCCTAGTAACTATTGACTAGGAACTGCACCGCAGGTGCCCAGTAACTACTTACCGACTGCTTTAAAGCCAGCGGTCTTGGGGCCGCCCTTGCCCGGCGGGAGAATCATGAGCACCTTCTCCATGCGGGTTCCGTCCATCTTGAGAACGCGGAACTTGTAGCCCTTGATCTCGACTTCAGCGCCCGGCGAAGGGATAATCCCGAGGGTCGCCTGGATAAGGCCGGAAAGCGTTTCCACATGGGAGCCTTCGGGCGGAGTGAGTTCCACCTCGAGTTCGTCTTCCAAGTCGGAAAGCGTCATGAGCGGATCGAGGATATAGCGTCCGTCCTTCAGTTTCTGCACGTCTTCCTCTTCGTCGACATCGTCTTCGTCGCGGATTTCGCCCACGATTTCTTCCAGGATGTCTTCGAGCGTCACGAGGCCCGCAGTTCCACCATATTCGTCAACGACGATGGCGAGCTGATTACCCGTCTTGCGCAGTTCCGTCAGGAGGTCGTCAATCTTCTTGTGATAGGGCACGAACACCGGCGGCATCACGATTTTCATGATGTTGAACGGTTCGGTCCCGTGTTCGGTGTACCATTCCAGGAAGTCGCGGTTCGAAAGGATACCCACGATGTTGTCCATCGTGTCCTTGTAAACGGGCAGGCGCGAATGGCGTTCGCTGTTCAAGACCTTCACCAAGTCGGCAAGCGGGGTATCCACGTCGATAGCGCACATGTCTACACGCGGGGTCATGATTTCGCGCACCGGGGTTTCCACGAAGTCGAAGATGTTGAGGATCATCTGCTGCTCTTCTTTTTCGAGGCCCTCGTCCTCGCCGTCCTGCATGTCGGAAAGGTCGGCCTGCACGGCATCGCGCATTTCTTCGGGCAAGAAACTGAGCTTCGAATCGTAACCCAGAAGTTCAAGCAGCTTCACGAAAATCACATGGCAGAACTTGGCCGCGGGCACGAACGGCAGGCGGATAACCCGGAACAGCGGCACAAGGACTACAGACAAAGTATCGGGCTTGAGGCTCGCCAGCAGGTACGGGATGAAAACCGTCAACACGTACAGTACGCCACATACCACAATCAGGTAAAGGACGACACTCGCGTACAGGTGCTGGGTCACAAAGGTAAACAGGTACTTCGTATACAGGAAAAAGCCGAGCACGCCGGCGCTCACGTTGCCGAAGATGCGCCCGATGGAGACGCATTCATTGAACCCGTTCCATTTCACGAGGCCCGCAATCTTCTCTTCGCGCTCATTGCGTTCCTTCGGGTCACGCTTCGCGAAAATCAGGCTGAACGCGCACTTGGTCGCCGAGAACGTGGCCGATGTCAGGATGAAAATGCACAGGAATACGATCGCGAGAATTTCAGGATTCTCCATCACGCACGCTCCTTGTACAGGTCGAGCCCGAGGAATTCGCATTCACGCTTGCGCATGACCTTGCGGTCGGAGGCCTTGATGTGGTCGTAGCCCGACAGGTGCAGAAGCCCGTGGACAATCACGCGCTTCAGTTCGGCATAGAACGTATTGCCGTATTCGGGAGCCTGACGTTTCACCTGGTCACGGGCGATATAGATTTCGCCCAAGAAGTCCTCCTCGTGCCATTCATAAGAAAGCACGTCCGTCACCTTGTCGAGCCCGCGGTAATCGCGGTTCATCTCGCGCACGAAGCTGTCGGTGCAGAGGACGATGTTTACGTTTTTCTCTTTCCCTTCTTCGGCGAGGAGCTTACGCGCCATAGATTCAAACTTGGCCTTCCACGGGAAAGCCTCGATATCTCCCTCGCACAGGAAATCAATCTTGTATTTCTTCTTTTTACTACTAGCAGGGTCTGCCATTAAATATTATACCACTTCTTTAGGGTTTCTATCATGGCCTCGGCCTGGGCCTTGCCACTGATATTGAACTTGCTGCGTGCCTTGAACGCACCGCCGGCCTTCTGGTAACGGCGCAGGTAGACCTTCGGTTCACCGAATTCACCCGTCTTGGCGTTCTTCTCTTGGCAAAGGAACATCATGGTCTGCCATGCACCCTTGGTGAGGACTGCCTTGTCCAGTTCCTTGATAACCTGTTCGCCCGTTTCCGGGTCGGTCATCTCAACGGTAGGTTCTTCTGTTTCCATGCTCATTTTAGACCTCTTTTAAATAACACAATTTTCTTATTCCAAAGATACAATTATTGCAAGGTTTTCACCAAAAAAGAATATATTTGCAATGTGTTTACAACTCGCAAACGAGGATTTATGTCATTTTCTGGGAAAATCAAGGCAATAATGGCCCTGCTCATGGCGACCGGAACGTGCGCCATGGCCGCCAAAAGCACCTCGGCCAGGGTCATAGACAGACTCGGTGACGCCAAGTTCCAAAAAAAGACCAATATTGGCGAATGGAACGAAATCTACGTGGGCACCCGGGTCAACGAAAGAGACCAGATCCACACCGGCATCGAATCCAGCGTCGCGTTGGTGCTTTCTGACGGAAGTACCATCACCGTCCAGGAGATTTCCCTCGTCGAGTTCACGACCCTCCAGATTGAGAACGGGGCGCAGACCGTATTCACCGACGTGAAGACCGGAAAGGTCCGGTTCAACGCCCAGAAGCAGCGTTCCGGAGGAAGCTTCAACTTCAAGACTTCCACAGCCATAGCCGCCATTCGCGGTACAAGCGGCATATTCGGCCAGACTCCGAAGGCCACCTTTATGGCGCTCGCAAACGGCAACGCCCTGCTCCAGACGCCCCAGGGTCTGGAATGCGAAGTGAACGGCGGCCAGACCGTGTACATCAGGCCCGATGCGAAGAAATGCCATACCATTAACGCGAAATCCTCGGGCAGCAACCATTTCCAGGAACTCCTCGAACAACTCATCGACGACCCGAACAAATCCGACGACCAGATCATAAAGGAAGCCCAGCAGGCCGACAGCGAAATCCAGGCTGAATTCGAGAAGATCAAGGACAAGTTCAAATGCCACTTCGATTCCGTCAAGGACACCATCACGGCAAACTACCTGACCATCACGGGTTCCTGCAGTAAAGGCGTCAGCCTCACCCTGGACAGCAAGACCTTCCAGGACGCAAGGCGTTTCGAATACACCGCGGATTGGGACGCGGGCATCAGCGGCGAAAAGAAATTCCCCGCCACCTGCAGCGTCGAAATCGAAACCAAATGCCAGAACACGAAAAAGAACAGCAAGGCCTCCCAGACATGCAAGAAGCAAATTTCGGCAGACTGCGGCCTGATTACCACGTACTACCAGGCACAGAATTTGGCACCCACGGATTCTCTCGAAATTACGACCCCCTCGCCCACCACGGTCTGCGAACCGGGAGCCGTGACCATAGAAGGAAGATTTGACCCGACCGACACCGAAGGTTCCCTCTTCGTAAAAATCGGGGAATACAAGTCGAAGAACCTCGTGCCCCTGAGCGTGAACGGAGAATTCGAGCACACCGTTTCCATCAGCGACGCCCTCCACAACTGGAACGAGAAAGAAGCCGTCGTGGAATACACCGGCAAGAAAAAGAAATACACCAAGAAGCTCGCGCTGAACATCAAGAAGAACTGCCCGCAGGTGAACCAGCTTCCGCCGGTAGTGTCCCTCATCCATTCCGACTCCCTCAAGTGCGAGGCGCTCTTCTCGCTCCAGGGCGCAAACGACGACCTGGTATTCCTTTCTACCGAAGTCGACGAAGTGGCCACAAAGGAACGATCTTTCACGCAAGACGCCACCTTCAAGGTGAAACTCAACCCGGGAATCCACAACTACACCCTCATGGTCAAGGACCAGGCGGACAACAGCAGCACCACAAAGCACACCTTCGGTTGCTACCCCAAGAACAAGCCGGCCATCACCTTATCGGGCGCCAGCTACGAACTCCTGCGTCCGCCTCCGCCTCCCCCGAAGGTGGACAAAGCAGTCGTCTACAAGACCTTGCGCTTCAGGATTTCAAATGTCGTACAGCAGAATCCCATCCACATCGCACACATCCGCGTTTCAATGGAAAATTCGACACTCCTCGATCTCCGCAACGACCAGATTACGGAACTGGACTACAGCATCCCAGTGGAACTTCCGTACGCAAAGGTATCCAAAGTGACGATTCTCGTTGAAATGAAGAATGGCCGGAAAACAACCGCCGTCAAGACTTACGAGGTCAACTAATGCACCTTCCCTGCAAGTCCCTCCTTTCGACCATCGCCATCGGGTCCGCCATGATTTTTGCGCAGACCGAAGCCCCGATCGATTCGACGGCAATTGCCGATACGGCATCCACGTCAGTTCCTTCCATAAGTACCGAAATTAAAGGCGAAGTCCACGGCTTCCTCAAGCAGGACGAATCGCCCTACCTCGTTACCGGCGACCTCATCGTCGCCCCGAACACGAGCCTCCTCATCGAACCCGGCGTTGAGCTCTACTTCAAGCCGGGAACCGGCCTCCAGGTGGACAACGGCCAGCTCGTCATCGCCGGCTCCAGGATGTCGCCCGTCAGGTTCCTTCCCGCAAGCGAAGACTCCAAGGCCGGGGACTGGAAGGGAATCTCCATTACGGGCGAAGAGAGGGCGGAAATTCGCAACACCCATATCAGCGGAGCGGCTGCAAATATAGCGGTCGAAAACGGCTCGGTAGACCTGCAAAAGGTCAGTATCGAAAATGGTATTCACGGCGTCTACGCACGCAACGCTAGCGTCACGGCGAACGACTGCTATTTCGGCGGAAACCAGGTCGGCTTCCTCGTTTCAAACTACGCCAATGTAAAGATAGACCGCAACGCCTTCGAAAAGAACAAGGTGGCCATCCTCAATTCCGAACTTGCAGAAACGAAAATCATCTCCAGCCGCATAAGCAACAACGAGACCGGCGTGCTCAACATGGGCAATACGCTTGTCACCCTGAGCAAGACCAAAATCGCCAAGAACGACGTCGGCGTCGCTTCGGCAGAAATTCTCGCACCCGAAATCATCGAATCGGCCAAGGGGAACAAGAAAAATATCAGCAGCGAGGCCGAAGCGACAATGGCGGTGTTGCCCCCGGTACCCGAGATTCCTGGAATACAGGCCCGTCCATTCAAGGCTTCGGACAGGATTATATCCGTCTCCGAAAAACGCCTAGATGAACTTTCGAAGAACGATTCCTCGAAAACGCGCTGGAAAATCATCGGCAACGCGATGATAGGCCTCTCGTACCACATCGTGAATACGACCAAGAACGAAAACGACAGCCTCGACATTGTCGATAACGACACCATCCTCCCGGGTGAAAAGTACAAGAATACCTTCCAGGTTCCAGGACTCGCCGGTGCCGCCAGCGTATTCCTGATGATGCAGTCAACCGACGGAAAGACAATCGAGTTCAACACCGACCTCAGCATCGACGCATGGAACCATTTCGCCCCGAACCCCGTAACCCTGAGCTACATGGACGGTTTCAACAAGGTAACCCTCGGCGACTTCATGCAAGCGGGCGGCGAAACATACATGGCCGGCATCCCGATCTTCGGTGCGGATTACACGGTCTCGCTCCTTAGGAACAATGCGAACCAGCCCCTGTTCGAACTCAACGGATTCTTCGGCGAAGCAAAGCGCAGCCTCGTGGAAGGCGCACGCCACCCCTACATCTACAACGATTATATTGAAGACGGAGAATTGCAGGCCCAGCGCATCGCCTATGGCGGATTCATCAAGTGGGCACCGCTGCGCCGCTTCGACATAAAGGCCGGCGTAATCTACGCGAACGACGAACTCGAGGACCCCATCCTGCGCGATGGTGCCAGCAGCACATGGGCGACGAATGACCCGATGCAGGAATCCGTCACGTTCTATGCCGACGGAAACTGGCTGTTCTTCCCGGGAAACATCGAACTCAACGGGCAGATTGCCGTAGGCCGAGCCGACACCACGGACGCCATCCGCCAGAGGGCAATCAACCAGGTGTTCTATGAAGCGGGACTCAATCCCTCATCGTTCAACTTGTTGCGCCAGCTGATGCAGAACCAGTCCAGAATCAACAGCCTCTCCGATGCGGAACTCTATTCCATCTTCGGTGAAAACACGACGCTCAGCAGGAGCGAAATGCGCGAATCCCTGCGCACGCTCATCAGCGAAGCTAAATCCGTACAGAAGCAAGAACAGGACGACCGCGACGAGGGACGCGTCATGGGCCTCAATTGGGGCAGCCAGAATTTCGCCATCGGCGCATCGCTCAACTGGAGCACTAACAAAACAAGCATAAATACCCACATCAAGTACGTGGGCGAAGATTTCTACAGCGCAGGCTCACCGGACCAGCTTTCGGACACGCGTGAATTCGGGTTTCGCGTAGACCAGCACGATATTTTCGGATTCTGGAACCTCGGATTTGGCTACCAGATGAACGTGGAAAAAGCGGCTCATGAAGACAAGACGAACATCTTCGGCCTGAGCGAAGGATCGGAATGGGGGCTGTTCGGCGGAACAAGCGATTCCTGGCTGGAAGAACACGAACTCGACAACGACCGCACAAAGTACATCCAGAAAGTGAGAATCGACAACATCTTCAAGATGAACAAGAACCTAAGCGCGAGTTTCTCGTACAACTTTGAATACATGACTCAGCACCGTCCGTTCCAGCTGCACGCCAGCAGCAACCTGGAAGACGGCATTTACAGGGACGACTGGTTCAGCGCCCGCAAGGGACGCGATTCGACATTGCTCGTGAACAAAGGCGATTCCACCTATGTCGACAGCGAAAGATGGGAAGAATACATGGATCTCATAGAAGCACCTTATCTCGCCTCGTGCTTCCAGGAAAAAATTTTCAAGAACATCTGGAATGCCGGCGCAACGTTCCGTGCAACAAAGAAATCCGTAATCAAGGCCAACGGCATATTCGCCATGCGCACCGACGTTTCCGTATTCCACAAGGACGAACTGATCAAGGACATGGATCTCGCGAACTCCACCTGGGGCAAGCTTGGATACTACTTCAGCGGAGCCAACTACTTTGAGCAGGCATATCCCATTTCCGTGACTACGATATTCCCTATACTGCAGAACCGTTTCGCCTTCACGCCCCGCTACAAGAGCTACAACCGCGATGACATGAGCGAAATCGAATACACGGTCGAAGAAGAAATCGAAGTTCCGTTCATGAACCGCTTCCTGGTGCTGGACATCTCTTCTTCGTTCCGCTACATGAACACGGACTGGAACGAAGAGGGCAAGGACTTCAAGGAAACCGAAATGGACATCCTCGGCAACGCAAACCTGCGCGTAAACCACAACAAGAAGTTCTACACGGAATGGTTCGCGGGAACGGCCATCTATCTCAGGCCCGACAACAAGAGCTACCAGTACAGCGACATCTACATGGGTGTGAACGCCCATTATGTATTCTGACGCGAACCGTCCCACGGGGCTTTGTTGCTCACGGCGTGTTTTAGCAAGCAATGATATTTTAAAGGCGGGCCGAGAGGCTCGCTTTTTTTATTTTTGTTTTCGATGTTCACGTACCGCTACAGAGAACTGCCGGTCGCTCTCGAAAAGAAGGGCGAAATTCGCGGGGCGCTCGCCCGCGAACTCAGGCTGCATCCCGAAAAAATTTTCAATCTCGAGGTGGAGCGGTTCGCGCTGGACAGCCGCCGCAAGGGAGCGCCGCACTGGAGCTACAACGTCATCTTCGACGTGGAACGTCCGCTTCGCGCTTCGGGCAATGCGGCCCGCGGGCTAATCGAGGCCAAGCGGGAACGCGAATCCCTGGAAAGCGATCCGCTGGCAGGGAGCGTTTTGATGGCACCGCACGTGGACATCATCGGGGCGGGCCCCGCAGGGCTGTGGGCAGCCCTCCACCTGCTGCGTCGCGGATTTTCCGTAGATTTGTACGAGCAGGGCAAACCCGTAGAAGAGCGGTTCCGCGACATCCGCAGGTTCTTCGCCGACAGAATCTTCAACGAGCATTCCAACGTACTGTTCGGCGAAGGCGGGGCCGGCGCATTCAGTGACGGCAAGCTCAATACCCGCAGCCGCAATATATACTCCGAGACAGTCCTGCGCGACATGGTGGATTTCGGGGTCGACGAAAGCGTCGTGACATTCGCAAAGCCGCATATCGGGACCGACAGGCTCGTGCTGATGCTGAGAAAAATCCGTGCGGAAATTGCACGCCTCGGCGGGAAAATCCACTTCGATACCGCGCTGGAAGACGTGGAGATAAAGGATGGCAGGATTTGCGCGATAAAAATAAATGAATTAAACAGCGCCACCCGCTGGCAGCCGTGCGAAGCGCTGGTTCTTGCCACGGGACATTCCGCACGCGGAATATACGAACTCCTAGCAGCCCGCGGGGTAACGCTCGAAAGCAAGGCGTTCGCGATGGGCGTGCGCGTGGAGCACCCGCAAACGCTTATCAACCTCCGGCAACTCGGGAAAGGCGTAGACACACGCCTCACGGGAGCTGCGGAATACTTCCTCGCGACCCCGACGCTAAACAAGACGAGCAGCGCCTACAGTTTCTGCATGTGCCCGGGCGGAGTTCTTGTTCCCTGCGCCTCTGAGCCGGGGACGCTCGCCACCAACGGCATGAGCTACAGCCGCCGCAACGGGCATACCGCAAACGGGGCGATTGTCGTGCCCGTAGAAGCAAGCGAAACAACCTTCGGCGGGCTCGATTTCCAGCGTAAAACAGAACGCGACGCATTCGAGGTCGGCGGGAAAGGCTACGCCGCGCCCGCACAGACCATCAAGGCTTTCCTCGCCCACCGCGCCGACAAGAGCCTGCCCAAATCCACGTACCCCTGCGGGCTTGCCGCCTGCAACATGTGGGATTGGCTCGACAAGAAAATCTGCAATTCGCTCGCGGAAGGCTTCCAGAATTTTGACCGCAAGATTCCGGGATTTATAGAACAGGGCCTGATTGTGGCCCCCGAAACACGCACGAGTTCACCGGTACGCATCACGCGCAATAACGACACGCTTGAAAGCGTCAACACGCAGGGGCTTTTCGTGCTCGGTGAAGGCGCCGGCTATTCCGGCGGAATCGTCACAAGCGCCGCCGACGGCGTAAGACTCGCTGTCCGCGCGAAAAAGAGCAAATAAAAAAAGCAATCTGAATTCCGAAAACAAAAAGCGCCCCGAATCAACGAGGCGCGGTTGCAAAAGTGAGCGCCAGCCCTATACTTGTTTTATAGCATCTAGCACGAACGGTCGCTATAAGCGAGCGTGCAAATAGTCCCTTGAAGCAAACATGAATCTACTTAAACTTCACGGCAGTGCCGTAAACGATAATTTCGGAAGCCCCCGCCATCACGGAAGATGTCATAAAGCGGACATTCACAATGGCATCGGCGCCGAGATGGGAAGCTTCGTTCACCATACGCTTCGTCGCAATATTGCGGGCGTCATTCAGCATTTCGGTATAGCCAGCAATCTCGCCGCCAACAAGCGTCTTGAGGCCAGCAAATACATCGCGAACCACGTTCTTGCTGAACACGACGCTGCCCTTGACCATCTGGATGGTCTGAATTTCCTTGCCCGTAATAAAATCGGTCGTCACTAATTGCATATTCCATGCCTCCTTTTTTCATGAATATATAAAATAGCGCGGATAAGCGTGTATTACACAGCGCTTCTCTTGACAAAGCGCCCAATAAGCACGATGAAAAGCACATCGACGAGCACAAAAATACCGAGCCACAAAGCAGTTCCGCTCTGGAACCCGTAACTGTGCAGCCCTACCCCGAGCAAATTCACGCCGAACCAGCAGAGGAACGTCACCACCACATTGAAGCTATTGAACAACGTAAACCCGCGCCGCGACACGAGACGGCCCGCGCGCAGATGAAGCGCGAGCATCGCCCACAGGATTACGAACAACGCGCCGCATTCCTTCGGGTCGAACCCCCAGAAACGCCCCCATGCGAAATCCGCCCACACGCCGCCCAGGAGCGTGCCTATTATGGTAAAGACAGCGCCGAATACGAGCGTGCCGTACAGGAGGGAATCCAGCGGAGTACCCGCACCGTCCTGTTCCCGCGCCAAGGCATCATGCGAATTGCCCGCAAGCAGCCCGCAGGTTTTACCGGCAACCGCCTCGCGGAACAGCGCCACATGGGCAATGACGCCCGAAAGGATCATGCCCGCGAACCCGAGCGCAATCGTGAACACATGAACCGTAAGGAATACTGAGGAATTCAATACGGCAGGAATCGGCCTGAACGTATCGCCCGGCTCCAGCACGAACTTCGCGAAGAACAGGAGGGCCGCCGCCATGCACATCACGGGAATCATGAGCGTAAAGGTCCGGCGTTTGCAGAATATGAATGCTCCGGACTCGAACGCCATCAGGAGCATCGATACAAGCAACACAATTTCGTACAAACTAGAAAGCGGAACGCGGGAAGCAACATAAGTGCGCAGAGCGAACAAAACAGCGAGAATTCCCGCAGCAGCGATACACGCCACATTCGCTACGACATCAAGTTGCCGCTTCTTGAAAATAAGGTTCAGCAGCGAAAGCAGGCATGCCATAAAGGCCACCACAAAACTCCACAAGGTCAAATTCACACTGTGGTAGAAGACCTCTACCGAGCGCTGGTTTGAATCCGCTTTCATAGGCTCGCCGGAAACAATCGAAAACGCAGTCCGATTCGCGACAGATTCATACTGCAAAACGTTCGAATAAAGCCGCTTCATCTCGACTGTCGCCGGATGGTCGTCGTTTCTGCTCGCATAGAGTTCCAGCAAGTCGCGCGACGGCGCCAACTCCGCATAGCTAACATAACGCGAATCGCTCGGCAAGCGCAATGCTTCCAGGACATCGCTGCGGAGAACTTTAAAAAATGCCAGACGGGCAGCTTCTTCCGGGTAAAGCAGAATCTGCCTTACGACGTTCCTTGCGGCAACCTTCCCCACACCCATTTTTTCGCAACATGGTTCCCCTTCCCGGCACTTGTAAGTAACGCGCCCGCTCAAATCATCGAGGAACCCGCGGGCAAACGAATCGAACGGGCGAATAGCAGAATCTACCAGCACGGGGGAATCCGTCTTCAGGCCTTCCCAGACAATCACCGAGGCGTCGCGCCTCACCGAGAACGTTACCAAGGCATCACTCGGGATCTCATCCGCACGCGCATTCATCGGCACCGCAAGCATCACAAGCGCCAGAAGCGGCACGATTTTTTCGACCCCATCAGAATATTCTGTCCGGGAAGATTCCTCCCGAGAATATTCCGTTCGAGAACCACCTTTCCGAGACGCACGCACCTTCACCGCATAATGGAACACCGCCCCCAACAGAAACAGCACCATGAACACATAAGGCACCAAATGGAACGGGTCGTAAAACGCCTTGTACATCGCGATGTTTTTGCCCGGCGCCATTTCCATGCTCCCGCGGTATTGCACGTAATAGGGCCAGCCTCCCTGCAGCGGAATTCCATCCACCTGTTCCTTGCCCAGGCTGTCTTCGGCAGCAAAGAACTTCACATTCTGCGCGGGAACGTCCGTACCGGCGGAAAGTTCCTGCAGAGCATCTTGTTCCACCGCCGAGCCCGAGGGCACGACCGCGAACCCGTTGTACTCCCGCTTTGCGGCACTCCCGACGACACCACCCGCAAGCAAAACGAGCAGGGCGACATGCATTAGCCAGAGACCCGCATTCTTCCACCCGCGGGGCAAGCGGTACACCATGGAGGCGACAAGGTTTACGCACGCAGCAATCGCGACGCTCTTGAACGCAGGGAGCGGAACCACGCCCATGGCCCACACGAAGAAACTGTCAAAGAAGCGGTCCACGGCAACCGACGCCGACAACCCCGCCTCTTCCGCATTCGCCTGCGCAAGCACGCCCCAGAACGTAAGAATCAGGAACGCGACCAGCAACGCCGCGGTAAATTTCAAGGACGACAGCTTTTTTATCAGAACAGGGAGCATCTCTTTCGTCTAGATTGCCTCCACCCACACGAACTTGCTTTCGTCGAGTTTCTGCTCACCGTCGAAGCGGTACGCCACAAGCCGGCCATCGCCGCGGTAGCCCGCCACGCTAAAATCAACGCAGCACACATTGTCGCGAATGAGCCTCGGGAGCCCCGTCAGCCAGTAGTGCCCGAAAAATACGGGACGCTCTTTTTCACCATAGAAGCTACGCCCGAGAACTTCCGCTGGCACATCGCAGGCAGGCAGTTCCACTCCCGGCTGGAAGGAGAGTTCCCGCATCGTCGTTCCCTTCGGGTCTATCCACCACCGGATTCGCGCCCGCTTGCGGAGAACGCCTTCGCCATCGCGGAACGTGATTCCCTCGGGCAGGTCCATCTCGGGCCCCTTCAAGAAGAGGTTTATCGGGTCAAAAAGCGAATCGCTATACTCGTGGAACTGGTCGTTCGCACGGGCTAGCAGCTCGTCATAGTTCCCGTCGGCAAAGCAGCGCACGTTTTCGCCCGCCAGTTTCGCGGCTGCACCCGCATCAAAGCAGGCATGCTGCGCCCGGAACGTCTCCGCTTCTATATAGAACGGGAGCGTCTTGAAAAAATCAAGCATTTCCTCGAATTCCGCCTTACGGCCCTTGTAACTTTCGACGGTCTTCGCGTGAATCGCCACCTTGTTGAAGCTATGTTCGCGCAGGTAGCCCCCGCGGATGCAGTGAATCACGTGCGATCCGCCCGCGCCGTTCAACTGCCAAAAGCAAAGCGCATTGAACTCGTGGTTACCCATCAGGGCAACGGCAGAACCCGCATCGCGCATGGCACGCACCAGGTTCACCGTATCGCGGGCCTCGTTCCCTCGATCGATGTAGTCGCCCAGGAACACGACGGTACGCTCTCCGCCCGGATAGCGGAAGGCGCCCTGCGTTTCTTCGTACCCCAGCTTCTTCAAAAGAAGCCGCAGTTCGGAGCAGTGGCCATGGATATCGCCGATAAAGTCGATGGATGGGTTCATGCGATAAAGATATATTTTTTACGGGTCAAGGCCCCTCGCCGCGCAATTCGGACCCGAGATATACAAAAAAAAGAAGGCTAGTCTTATTGACCGGCCTTCTTCTCGTGCGGGTGCCAGGACTCGAACCTGGAGCCTTTTGGTTCGTAGCCAAACGCTCTATCCAGTTGGGCTACATCCGCTTGAACGACCCCAAATATAGCAACATCGGTTGAATTGTCAAGGGATTTTTCTAAATTTGTTGAATAATTTCTTCTTGCGAAGTGTCTACGATGCAAAAAATAAAGACTTTTCTCAATTTGGCAGGTTCCTACCTAAAGAATCTCTTTACGGACAGGAAGTTCCTGATTTGCCTCGCCATCCTGTGCGCGCCCGTATTCTTCGGAATCATTGGCGTCATCATCACCTACCACCATTTCTCTTCCGAACTCCCGTCCCTCACGCAGCTCGAGCAGATCAACCCGAAACTGGTGACCAACATCTACGACATGAACGGGAAGATTGCGCACGAATACTTCGTGGAACGCCGCGAATGGACCCCGTTCGATTCCATCCCCGAAAACGCGATTCACGCCGTTATGGCGACCGAAGACCGCGCCTTCTACAAGCACTGGGGCATGAACGTCTGGGCCATCCCGTCCGCCATCATCGAGAGCGCCCTGAGCGGCAAGCAGCTCCGCGGTGCCTCCACCCTCACCCAGCAGTTGACCAAGCTCTTGTTCCTCACACCGGAACGCTCTATTTCCCGTAAAATCAAGGAGGCGATGACCGCCATCCGCATCGAGCAGACGTACACCAAGCAGGAAATCCTCGAATTCTACATGAATGAGGTGTACCTGGGCGGTGGCAACTACGGCTTCCAAGCCGCTGGCAAGTACTACTTCGGGCATGCGCTCGATAGCCTCTCCATTCCGGAATACGCCGTCCTCGCGGGCATGCTCAAGGCCCCCGAATCGTACCGCCCCGACAGGCACCCGAAGGCCTCGCTCGAACGCCGCAACACGGTGCTCTACGCCATGTATGACGCCGGCTATATCAGCAAGGAAGACTACCGCAAGTACGTCGCCACCCCGATCGTCCTCGCCGAAAAGGAACCCGAAACGGGCAACGGCCTGTACTACTTCGAAGAAATCCGCAAGTACATGGAAAAGAAGTACGGCGAAAGCTCGCTCTACGCCGACGGTGTCTCCATCTTCAGTACCATCGACCCCGACATCCAGAGCGTGGCCGACAGCGTAGCCAAGGCGACGGTCGCGAAATACCGTACCGAATTCAAGCGCAAGGCCATCAAGAACCTGAAGCTCGCCGAAAAGTACGAAATGGACAAGGATTCCGTCTACGCCCACTTCGACAGCGTCTACGCCCTGTTCAAGAAGGACTACCTGGCCAGCGACAACGGCCCGAACCCCAAGAAATGGCGCTATCCGCCCGAAGTGCGCTACCACGACGCGCAGATAGCGATGGTCGTCATCGAGAACGAGACGGGCGCAATCCGTGCGATGGTGGGCGGAAACGACTTCAACGAATCCCGCTACAACCGCGCAGTCCAGTCCCTACGCCAGCCGGGATCCTCCTTCAAGCCGATCGTCTACTCCGTGGCGATGGACAACGGCGCCTCCCCCTGCGACTCCGTGAACGACGCCCCCATCACGATGACCGACGAAACGGCGGCAAACGGCATGTGGCGCCCGCACAACTCCGAGAAGAACTTTGAAGGCATGATGACGCTCCGCAAGGCGCTCTACCGCTCCAAGAACATCCCGGCGGTCCTCACCGCATCTAAATACGGGCTCAGCGCCGTGGTGAACTACGCCCGCGCATTCGGCATCCGCAAGGCACCGCTCGTCGCGGTCCCGAGCCTCGCCCTCGGTTCTGTTGGCGCGACCCTCCTCGAAATGACTTCCGCCTACACGGTGTTCCCGAACCTCGGCACGAGAATCGAGCCCTACATGATTGAATCCATCGAGGACAAGAACGGTGAGGTCATCGAAAAGAATTCCAAGATAGAAAGCGTCGTGATGAAGCCGCCTTCAGCCTACCTGATGGTGGACATCCTGAAGGACGTGAACCTCCGCGGTACGGGCTACAAGGTGACAGCGAGCGGGTTCAACCACCCGAGCGGCGGCAAGACCGGTACCACGAACGATTATACCGACGCCTGGTACATCGGATTTACCAAGCACTACACCATGGGCGTGTGGGTCGGATACGACCAGGCAGTTTCCATGGGCGTGGGCCACACGGGCGGCAACTACGCGCTCCCGCCGTGGATCGCCGTGATGACCAAAATCCACAAGGGCCTCAGGCAGAAATCCTTCCCCATGCCACAGGGCGTTATCGGCAAGGGCGTCTGCAACCTTACAGGTAAACTAGCAGGCGAGTTCTGCACCGAAAAGACTTATTGCCTTTACACGACGAACAACTACCCCGACGAAGTCTGCGACGGCGACCATTACAAGGTGCGCACCAAGTCCGCCGACGACGCGACTCTGTTCAGCAACAAGGGCAGCATAGAGCATTCTGAAGGCGCGAAAAAGACGCGCAAGATGTTCTAGAACCCTTTCATAAAAAACAAGTACAATTCGAATTGTAAAAAGCGTGGAAACCCTTTATTTTAAAGGGTTTTACGCGTTTTTAGCCCTTAACAAAAATCTGTTTTTTTTCTATCTTTACACCACTATGGAATGGCCGCGCAACATAAAGTCCCTAACGACAGACGAGCTGAAAGCTTGGCTCAGGGACGTAAACGAAAAGCAGTACCGCGCCGACCAAATCCAGAAATGGCTTTTTTGCCAACAGGTGCGCAGTTTTGACGAGATGGTGAACGTCCCGCCCGCGCTCCGCGAAAAACTCGCCGCACAATTCAGCATGCTCGCCCTCAAGGAAGACCAGCACCTCGTCTCTACCGACGGCACGGTGAAATGGCTTTTCGAGACCCACGACGGCCACCACATCGAAACGGTCATGATTCCGGCAAACGGTCGCTTTTCCGTATGCGTCTCTACGCAGATCGGCTGCGCCCAGAACTGCGCCTTCTGCCGTACCGCCAAGATGGGTTTCACCAGGAACCTCGAGGCAGGCGAAATTCTCGAAGAAATTCTCTGCGTGAACTGGTACCTGAAGGATAACGGCATCCTCGACGCCGATGGAAAGGTAGCCCAGGTCACCAACATCATCTTCATGGGGATGGGCGAACCGCTCAACAACCTGGAACAGGTGCACCGCGTGTGCTGCACGCTCCATAACCAGAGCCTTTTCAACATGGGCGCAAAGCGCATGACCGTGAGTACCTCGGGCGTCGTCCCGAAAATCAAGGAACTCGTGGACAGGAACACGCCCTGCTGCCTCGCGGTGAGCCTCAACAGCACGAACAACGAATACCGTTCATCCGTGATGCCCGTGAACAGGGTGTGGCCCATCGAGAAACTGCTCGAGGCGGTCGACGACTACATCCGCCGCACCGACAACTACGTAACTTTCGAATTCGTCCTCATCCAGGGAATCACCTGCACCCCGAAGGCCGCGAAGGAGCTTATCCGCATCTGCGCCCCCCGCCGCGTAAAGGTGAACGCAATCGTGCTTAACGACGGGGACGACCCTACACTCCACGCTCCGACACCGGAAGAGGTAGAAGACTTCCTCGCCGCGGTGCGAGCAGCAGAAATTCAAATAACGATTCGCAATCCGCGGGGACGCGACATCCTCGCCGCCTGCGGACAGCTTGCGTATAAAAAGGAAGGTAAATAATGTTAACGCAGAACCTCCCGGAATTCTGGGACAATCTCTACGCCAACGGCAAGGATTACTGGAATTTTAAGAAGGCGACTCCGGCCCTGCTTGAATTCTTCAAGCATCCCTCCTGCCCTGCCGAGGGCTCCGTTCTGGTTCCCGGCGCAGGCTTCGGCTACGATGCCGAGGCTTGGGCGAAGCGCGGACACGAAGTCCTCGCAGTCGACTTCGCGGCAACCGCAGTCGACGAACTGGACCACCTGAGCCGTGCGCACAAGAACCTGCGTTCCCTTGACCTCGACCTGTTCACGCTCTCCCCCAAGGACCCGAAGCGTGGCGGCCAGCTGTTCGACATCGTGTACGACTACGGCACGTTCTCCGCAATCCACCCGGGACGCCGTGACGAGTTCTTCGAAGTCTGCTACAAGATGCTCAAGGACGACGGACTTTTCATCTGCCTCATGTTCCCGCTGATGAACGGCAAGACCCTCCAGGGCCCGCCGCACTGCACCAGCGAAGGCGAACTCATGGCGCGCCTCGACGGCGTGTTCGATATCGTCGAACGCGTTCCGGCAGTGAACAGCCTCCCCGGCCGCGAAGGCAAGGAAGAATTCTGGCTCATGAAGAAGTGCCTGTAATTCCGCTTTGTGCGATGCACCGTAGGCGAAACCAACAGTGAAATTTCATTCAGACATTAACTATTTTTTTGAAAAATAAAAAGAGCGTCGTGTCAAAAGCTTCAACACCCAAGGCCCGCTGCTCATAACAAATAAGGATTGGACTATGGCTAAAGATTTATGCCCCTGTGGATCTGGAAAGGAATACTCGGAATGCTGCGAACCCATCATCAAGGGTACGGCTCTCGCTCAGAGCCCCGAAGCCCTGATGCGCTCTCGCTACACCGCATACGCCAAGCACGAAATCGCATGGCTCAAGGATTCCCTCGAAGCCACGCAGCGTAGCGACTTTGACGAACCGAGCGTAGAAGCATGGAGCCGCGAATCCGAATGGCTCGGCATCGAAATCAAGCAGACCAAGACCGAAGAAGAAAAGAACATCGGCTGGGTCGAATTCGTCGCTCGCTTCAAGCAGGGCAACATCACCCGCAACCACCACGAACTCGGCGAGTTCCACAAGGTGGGCGGCGCATGGTTCTTCTACGACGGCCGTGCAGTGAAGCAGGAAACCGTCCGCCACGAAGGTCCGGTAGTCGGCCGCAACGACCCGTGCCCGTGCGGATCTGGCAAGAAGTACAAGAAGTGCTGCGGCGCTGGAAAGTAATTCTTAGCCCATAGTCACTAGTCAATAGTTACTGGTTTATAAATAGGCGGCGCAGCCGCGATTCATAAACCAAAAACCAACAACCAATAACTAACAACTAAAAGATGTTCAAAGTTTTTGTTGACGGCGAAGCAGGAACGACCGGCCTGCAGATTTATGAAAGACTCGCAAAGCGCAGCGACATCGAAGTGTTGCGTATCGCTCCCGAACTCCGCAAGGATACCGCCGAGCGCAAGAGGCTTATCAACGAGTCCGACGTGACGTTCCTGTGCCTGCCCGATGCGGCAGCCGTCGAGAGCGCCGCCCTCTGCGAAAACCCGAACACCCGCGTGATCGACGCCTCCACGGCGCACCGCGTGAACCCCGACTGGACATACGGGATGCCGGAACTTTCGGCCGCCCAGCGCGAAGCCATCGCCAAGAGCAAGCGCATCGCGAACCCCGGCTGCCACGCCTCGGGCTTTATCCTGGGCGTGCACCCGCTGATTGCCTCGGGAATCCTCCCGAAGAGCGCCAACCTCGCAGCCTACAGCATCACGGGTTATTCCGGCGGCGGCAAGAAGCTCATCGCCGAATACGAAGACGAAGCGAATCTCGCGCACAAGGCCGGCGAATCGAAGGCCATCATGGCTCCCGCGCCCTACGCTCTGGCACTCGCCCACAAGCACCTGCCCGAAATGAAGAAGTACTGCGAACTCGACAACGTTCCCTTCTTCAACCCGGTGCTCGGCCCCTACTACAAGGGCATGGCGGTCACGGTCGCCATCTTCGCGAACATGCTCACGAAGAAGGTCGGCCCCGAAGGCCTTACCGAAATTCTCGCGAAGCACTACGAAGGCAGCCGCTTCGTGAAGGTGATGCCGTTTGAAGCCGCGCCCGTGCTGTTCAACGGAAGGCTCGACGCGACGGTCGAAAACGACACGAACAACGCCCGCATCCAAGTTTTCGGCAACGAGAACGTGATGCAGGTGACGACAATTATCGACAACCTGGGCAAGGGCGCAAGCGGCGCCGCCATCCAGAACATGAATATCGCTCTGGGCCTTGATGAATCCATCAGCCTGGTCTAGCCCACAACCCGCAGTCACTATCCTATGTTCCTAGACGAAAAATCCATCGAAGTTCGCTCCGGCAAGGGCGGTGACGGCATCGTTAGCTTTCACCGTGAAAAATTCGTGCCTCTGGGAGGCCCGGACGGCGGTGACGGTGGCCGTGGCGGTCACGTCATCCTCCAGGTGAACGAGCAGTTCTCCACGCTCCTCGACATGGGCAACGCCCGCCTCTACAAGGCCAAGAACGGGCAACCCGGTGGCGCCAAGCGCTGCACGGGAGCTTCCGCCGACGACCTTATCGTGGACGTTCCGCGCGGGACAATCGTCAAGGACGAAGAAGGCCGCATCCTGGCCGACCTCACCGAAGTGGGGCAAAAATGGATTGCTGCACGCGGCGGAAAGGGTGGCATGGGCAACCAGCATTTCGCTACCCCGAAAATTCAGGCCCCGCGCAAGTGCACGCCGGGCGAAAAAGGCGAAGTCCGCGAACTCTTCCTGGAACTCAAGCTCATGGCAGACGTGGGCCTCGTCGGGTTCCCGAACGCCGGCAAATCGAGCCTCGTGAACAAGATTTCGAGCGGTCGCCCCAAGGTCGGCGACTATCCCTTCACCACGCTTGAACCGGTGCTCGGCATCGTGCAGACGAACGGCCACAGTTTCGTGGTCGCCGACATTCCCGGTCTCCTGGAAGGCGCCAGCGAAGGCAAGGGCCTCGGCCACCAGTTCCTCAAGCATATCGAACGCACCCATACGCTCCTGTTCGTCATCGACGGCTTTGCGGAGAACGCCTACGAGCAGTTCACCGTGCTCAAGGACGAACTCAAGGCCTTCCACCCGAAACTCGCCAAGAAGCCCTACCTGATTGCGCTCAACAAGTCCGACCTCGGCATCGACGACGCCATCAAGCAGTTCAAGACGCACCGCGAAAAAGTCATCGTGACGTCGGCCATGAACGGCGACGGCTGCAAGGAACTCGTACAAGCGCTCGACGAAGCCGTCCCGCACGTACACAAGAAAAAGGTCGGCTGGGAATCGAAGCCCACCACTGGCGGCAAGAAGAGCGGCTGGGGCAAAAAGGCTTAACACATGGCTAAGAAGGAGCAACAGAGCACGCCGGTCATCATGAACCGCAAGGCGTCGCACCTTTATTTCGTCGACGAGACGTTCGAGGTCGGCATCATGCTCATCGGCTCCGAAGTCAAGTCCATCCGCGACGGCAAATGCACCATCGGTGAAGCCTGGGTCGACGTGGACGAGAAGAAGGACGAGCTCTGGCTCGTCGGCGCCCGCATAGACGAATACCTCTTCGCAAACCGGTTCAACCATTTCCCCGCCCGCAAGCGCAAGCTCCTCGCCCACGCGCACGAAATCCAGAAAATGCGCAAGGCTAAGGAACTCAAGGGTTGCACCATCGTCCCGCTAAAACTATACTTTAAGAACCGACGTGCAAAACTCGAAATCGGAATATGCAGAGGCAAGGATCAACGCGACAAGCGACAGGACATAATCAACCGCGAAGCAAAGCTGGAAATGGATCGCGCCGCAAAGGCACACCGCTAGTTCTGGCCTTGTTGCTGGTTGTCGGCTGGGCGTTCTCTTTTGCCGACGTGACCGCCGTCGACGCCGAAGCCTTCTCGAAAAAAATCGGAGCATCTTTCCACTGGTTCCCCGTACAGAAATCCTTTATCATGGTCGCAGGCAAGGACACCGCGAAATTCGCGGTTGGCATCCCCTACGCCTCGGTTAACGGCAGCACCATCGACCTTTCCGCAAGCCCGGTCCTCGACGAAGGACACCTGTGGATTGCCGAAGACGACATCGACAAACTGTTCCCGACCCAAAATAGCGCGAAGGCAGCGCCCGAAAAAGATACGCAAGCAAAGGCCGAACCCGCGAAGGACGCGGCGAAGAAGTCCGATGCGGCAAAACCCGCGGCAGCGAAAAACGACCAAAAGACGGTTGTCGCCACGAAGCCCAAGAACGAGACCGCAGGCACGCGCGAAGTGAAGACCATCGTGATTGACCCGGGCCACGGCGGCAAGGACTCCGGAGCGCTCGGCAAGAACGCGCAAGAAAAAGACATCGTGCTTTCTATCGGGAAACTCCTGAAGAAGGCCCTCGAGAAAGAAGGCTTCAACGTGAAGATGACCCGCGACAAGGACGTGTTCATCGAACTCGGGCAACGCGCGAACCTCGCGAACCAGTGGGACGGAGACCTCTTCATAAGCCTGCACTGCAACGCCATCGACGCGGCTCCGGAACGCAAGAAGCAAATCAAGGGCTACCACGTTTACGTGCTGCGCGCCCCCGAAAGCGAAGAAGACAAGGCGATTGCCCGCCGTGAAAACAAGGTGGCCACGCTCTACGGCGAAAAGAACGCGAAAGAAGAGCTCTCCCCCATCGAATGGTTCAAGCTCGAAGCACGTCTCGAAAAGTACAAGCAGAACAGCTACATGTTCACCGAAGAGATGCTCAAGGCCCTCGACGGTGGCAAGATCAAGCGCCAGGCCGGCGGTGTCGGCGGTGCTGGTTTCATGGTGCTCGTAGGCGCCCTGATGCCCGCGGTGCTATTCGAAATCGGGTTCATCAGCAACCTCGAAGACGAAGCCTACATGATGAGCAAAGCCGGGCAAGAAGATATCGCCAAGCGCATTTCGAAAGCGGTCAGCACCTACAAGGAAGCCGTACACAGCTACCGCGAAACGCTGGGACGATAAAACCCCTGCCGAGCAGGGGTTTAAATTGCAAGCGCCTAGAAACTCAGGCAATTATTTTGCAGCCAATGCGTTTTTCCGGATGAGCTGAGCGCATTCCTCAAGAATATCCGTAAACAGCCTTGTATAACGTTCCGTCGTTTCGGGTGTACCGTCGTCGCATGTCTTGGTCTTGGCGACATACCCAGTAAACCAATAATCGGAATGGAAAGACAATTCGTAATCGTCTTCAGAACCGAAATCGCCTAGAATATACGGAGCGAATCGTCCCTTCAAGGTCTTGTTCTCGCGATCGATGAGGCTATCTATATACGCCTTGCCCGCATCAGAAATACTATCACTTATACCGAGGATAGTGAGCGCATCCTCACTGATAAGCGCCTCGTACAGTTTTTTCTGCACGTCCGCAAGAATACCCGAGAACAACACAAAATCATCTTGCGGGCAGTTTTTCTTCAAATCCTCGGCCACAGAACTGGAACTTTGAGCAACAGAACTAGAACTTATGCCATGAGCCTGATTGTATTCTTCGACAGTCTTATAAACAAGGTCCCCGTCCGTCTTATAGTCGGAATAATAGAAGCCGTTCGAGCATTTCATTTCAATTTTAGTATAGGTGGGCGCACCGGAACAAGGATCATAGAAAACGCCATAAACGGTAACAGGCTCTAAAATGGCACCACAGGATTCAAGCTGCTCTTCCCATTTTTCCAAAACCTTTGCAGTTACCGACGTATCTTTTTCCAGGAATTTCTGCAATTCCATACACGAGTAACTCTCGGGCTTTGTGCATGTAGAATACGTAGCCTTCTCTTTTTCACACGTCACGGAGGTATCGCTCGCCAGGATATATTTTCTAGCGCTAGATGAACTCGCCACACTAGAAGAACTCGCCACGGTCGCAGACGATTCAGGGACGGCCTCGGATGAACTGGAGGAATCTTCCCTTGCGGAACTCACCGTCTCATTGCCAGAACTGGAACTTGTCCCGGCAGCATCCGTCGACGATTCCGGATCCGGGGCAGGGGCTTGCGAATTTGAATCATCTCCGCAGCTCGCCCAGAAGAAGGCTGCGACAGAAAGCCAGGATAGACGCAAAACTCTACGGATATTCATAATTTTCTCCATCTTTCTGATACTGAATATAATTTACCTTAAAAATAGTGTGCCGATTCGTTTTGTCAAACAAAGTCATTGACAATATGTCTAAAAACAAAAACCGGCTGCTTTGCGGCAACCGGTTTTATAGGCTTCCACGCCAGTAACTAGTAACTAGATACTGCGCCGAAGGCGCTACTCAGCGTCCATGTCGGCTTCGTCGATTTCGGCGTTGTGGTAAACGTCCTGGACGTCGTCGTGGTCTTCGAACTTGTCGATGAGCTTGAGGAGCTTCACGGCGTCGTCGTGGCCGAGCTTGACCGGGTCGTTGGCGACGTAGGTGATTTCGGCACTCATCATTTCGATGTTCGCAGCTTCGAGGGCCTTGGAAACGGCGTCGAAGGCTTCGGGGCTCGTGGAGATTTCATGCACGCCGTCTTCGGTGGACATGTCATCGGCACCGGCCTCGATCACGAGGTCCATGACCTGTTCTTCGGGGTACTTTTCGGCATCGACAATGATAACGCCCTTGTACGTGAAGGCCCAAGACACGGAACCGGATTCACCCATGGAGCCGTTGTTCTTGTTGAAGATGTTGCGGATTTCGGCAACGGTGCGGACCTTGTTGTCGGTCATGCACTGCACCATGATGGCGATTCCGCCCGGGCCGCGTCCTTCGTACAGCGGTTCCGTCATTTCGGTACCGGAGTTGGCACCCGTACCCTTGGCGATGGCGCTTTCGATGTTCTTGGTCGGCAAGCTCTGGGACTTGGACTTAAGAATAGCGGCACGCAGACGCGGGTTCGAATCGGGGTTTCCGCCACCGAGCTTGGCAGCGATAGAGATTTCCTTGATAAGCTTGTTCCAAGCCTTGGCGCGAGCGACGTCAGTCTTGGCTTTCTTGCGTTTGGTGGTGGCCCATTTGGAGTGACCGGACATAGATTACCTCAAATATTGCGGTTTTCGTTTTGGTTAAAAATTTAGCCTTTCTTCTTCATGAGACAGCGCTTCTTTTCTCTCGGAGTGAGACTCGGATCGTCGCACTCGTCCTCGTTCCTAGAAGCCTTCTTCTTCTTTTTCTTCTTCGACTTGGCGTCTTCCTCAGCCAATTCCTTCATGCGCTTCTTCTTCTTTTCGGAAACGCTCATGGCGGCGGCTTCCTCGGCGGCGGCAGCCTTCTTGCGCTTGAGCGCATTCAGCTTGCCCTTGTCCATCGGGTCGGCGGAAGCCTTCGTGATTTCGCGTTCGTACTTGCCGTCCCAGATTTTGCCCAGCAGCGAGCCCGAAGACTGAGCGTCTTGCAGGCCCGACTTGGACCAGTCATCGTCGACCGGAGGCAGCAACTTGAACTTCACGTTACGGACTGTAGTCGGTTCGTCGTCGAAATAGAGCATAATGTCGAACAGCCCTACCTGATATTCCTCGCCCTTCACTTCGACAGGGGAATTGTCAATGTAGGCCAGCACTGCATAGAGGTCGCCTTCAAAAAGCGCTTCACGCAAAGCTTCCGTATCGCCATTGGGCACACGCACCTCACCGATCGCCTGGAACGCCCACGGCGCGACATCGACCTTCAGCGAGAACTTGTGGAATCCCTTATCGGCTTCCTTCAGCTTGAGAAGTGCGCCGGAGAACGCCTGGAACTTCGGCTTGATGTTACCCTCCTGTGCATAGCCGACCATAGCCAGCGCAAGCACAAGCAATGCCAATATTTTCTTCATTTTCTCTCCTTCCTAAAATTAGTTCTTGAAGAACAGCGCCTTCGCAGCCTCGAACATCGGGTCCTTTTCGTCCGGTTCGCGGCATTCGGTGTAGATACGCACCTTCGGTTCGGTACCAGACGGACGCACGAGCATCCAGGAATCGTCGTCGAAGATGACCTTCACGCCGTCGAGCGTGAGGAGCTGCTTCACAGTCTTTTCGTTCTTGCCAACCATGACCTTCGCACCCGGCTTCGCGATATCGGCGATGGCGTCGACCTTGGCCTTCAAGGGAGCACCAACGAGGGACTTGTCCACTTCAAAGCCCGAGCGGGTCGGATAGAAACGGCCGTATTCTTCGTAGAGGGCGTCGAGGTATTCACCGAGGTTCTTGCCGGTGACTGCCATGATTTCGAGCGCGATGAGGAGGCCGAACTGGGCGTCCTTTTCGAGCGTGTTGTTGAGGCCGGAAATACCATCGGATTCTTCGAACGCGACGAGGGCCTTCTGCTTGGCGTTGCGGGAAAGCCAGGGGCGGAAGTTCTTGAAGCCCACCGGAGTTTCCATCACGGGCACGCCGAGCTTTTCGGCAATGATGTTCACGAAGTTGGAGGTAGCGACGGACTTGGCCACGCAGCCCTGTTCCTTGCGCCAGGTAGCCATGTAGTGGAACGCGATGGCACCGAACTGGTTCATGTCGATTTCACGAGTACCGTCGTAGAAGCGGATGCGGTCGCCATCCGGGTCGAAAATCGCACCCAGGCGGAATTCGCTCTTGCTTTCGTCGAGGGCCTTGCGGACCTTCTCGAGGTTCTTGCTGGACGGTTCCGGAGCGATACCGCCAAACAGGGAGTCGTCTTCGTTGCGGAGCGTGATGAGGCATTCCGGATTGTCGAGGAGGGCGGCCGGGCGGCGGCGGGTAGAGCCGTGCACGTGGTCGCACACGAGGGTCAGACGCCCCTTCTTGATGAATTCCTTGATGCGGTCGAACTTGATGGTTCCCTGCTTCACGAGGAATTCCTTGTAGATCTTGAGGGAGTCGATCAATTCCCAGTCGACCTTGCCCACCGGTTCAAACTTCCAGGTGGCCATCATTTCGTTAGAAAGCTTGGTGATGACGTTCGTGATTTCCGGACCGGCAGGACCGCCGTCGGCCGGGTTGAACTTGATGCCGTTGTAGTGGCTCGGGTTGTGGCTCGGAGTCATGTTGATGGAGCAAGCGGCACCGAGCATCTCGATAGCGGCGCTGAATTCCGGAGTCGGCATTTCGCCACCGTAGTAGACCTTCACGCCAGCCTTGGCAAACTGGTCGGCAACAGCTTCGCAGAATTCATGACCGAGGAGGCGGTTGTCGTGCCCCACGACCACGCCCTTCTTCTGGAGTTCGGCAAAGTCCTTCACGCCGAGAGCTTCGAAAAGTTCCGGGGTGGCTTCCTTGTAGAGGCGCACGATAGCGGCACCCACGACCTGCAGATTGCGGAGGGTAAATTCAGAACCAATTTCGCCGCGCCAGCCGGAAGTACCGAAGCTCACCTTGGCACTTTCTTGCGAGGTCAGGGCGACCTGCTTCACCTGTTCGACCAAACCCATATCCGTTGCGGGGTTGAATTCCGGGGACTGGATCTTTTTCCAAATCTGCGTAATGTTTTCCATAGGGGTTCCTATATTAAAGTTTTACGGGTGAAATTTAGAAAAAAGAGAAAAAAAACAAGGCGTCAAAATTGCAGATTGACATGAAAAAAAGCATGGAAGAAAGCCTCCTATATAAATTGGGCAAGCAACAGCTCTTCGACGCATTACATTAAGTGTAACCCCATTCGGAAACCAAAGCGAAAAACTTTTCTTTTCCTTCCAAAAGCAAATCGCCCGTCGAGATGCATAGACTCAACCGAGAATTGACAAAGCAAAGCGCAAATGCTAATTTGTTTGTTATGAACATAAAATTTTTTTGGGGAGCCTGTTGCTTTCTGCAATTTTCTGCTTTGCCGACAACGTTTATCTCGACAAGGCCGATTTACAGCCGTCCACGGTAACGAAAGAAAACACCGGATGGAAAAGGACAAGTTTCTTTATACATGGAGGCCTTGCAGATTTAGGTCTTGGCATGAAGATGAGGATCACTTCCACTTCGTTACCGGCGGAACATTAATAAACGTCGTATTCTTTGGTACCCTAAACAGTTTCCAATACAGTCCCTTCGGAAATTACGGAGCCGAAGTGGCCAACGGCATAAACGTAGACTTCGGGAAACATTTCGGCATCGACATATTGATATTCACTCCAACAATCTGGCCATCCGAAACATCGCACTCCTTGCTTCTGGACTTCCGTTACGTGTTCTAGCATCAACCTTTGGGCCCATTTTTATTCCGAGTTTCAACATTCGGCTCTCGTCTAATACTATATTTTGGACACTATGCAGATTACTAACGCTTCTCAACTTACTGGTGTTTTCCCCGCGTTGTTCACCCCGCTCAAGAACGACGACCCCAAGAACCTTCGCAATTCCATCGACTACGAGAAGATGGGCAAGATGATTGACGACGTGATTGCAAACGGCGCAAGTGGCGTACTCCCTGCCGTGACCACGGGTCAGAGTGCGACGGTTTCCCCGCAGCAGCACCTCGATGTCATCAAGTTTACGCTCGACTATGTGGACGGTCGCGTGCCCGTCATTGCCGGTGCCGGTTCCAACTGCACCCGCGAATCCATCGAAATGATCGAGAACGTCCAGAAGATTGCCCCGGTGGCGGTCCTCTGCGTCACAGGCTACTACAACAACCCGCCGCAGGAAGGCCTCCTGAAGCACTACCGCACGCTCAGCAGCGAGACCGGCGCAAAGATCGTGATTTATAACGTCCCGGGCCGCACCTCCAGCTACGTGCATCCCGACACCCTCATCGAACTTGCCGAAGACAAGAACATCATCGGCCTCAAGCAGGCCGTCGAGTTCGGCTTTGGCGAGAAGTTCCACGAGGACACGATGCGCGTGATCAAGGAAACGAAGGGCAAGGACTTCGCCGTGATGAGCGGTGAAGACGGCCTGTTCGCAGACCTCCTCGAAATGGGCGGCACGGGCCTCATCAGCGCTTCGGGCAACATTCCCGAGGCCACGAAGACGTTCGTCGACCTCTACAAGGCTTTCCAGGCCGGTGACAAGGACAAGGCGCACAACCTGCAGAAGGACGCCCGCGACTTCATCGACATCACGTTCTGCCGCAAGAACCCGATTCCGCTGGGCACGCTGTTCAACAGCCCGCTGTTCCAGCCGCTCGTGAGCGTGAAGGACACGGCCAACGGTGCAGACGCTGTCGCCCGCATCATGAAGCTCATCGACGAGAAGGCTCCGAGCCTGAAGAAGTATCACGTTTAGTCATTAGTCAATAGTTGCTGGTTGATGTTAGGCGCCTACGGCGCGATCATTGGAACTAACAACCAACGACCATTGACCCCTAAAGTTTAAAATAGGAGATAAAAAAATGGCAAAGAACAAAAAATCCATTATCGACGAAATCTGCGACTACATCAAGAAGCAGAAACTCTCCCCCATTCCCATTCAGACCCTGAACGAGGAAGCAGAATCGACCCGCTACTTCGGCGGCGACCTCAAGGAATTCATCGCTGCGGCAAAGACGCTCGGCGCAAAGGGAATCTTCGTGGAAGAACTCTACCTCGAAGATGACGAGTTCTACTACGACAGCGGCATGGACGATGACGAATACATGGCGCTCTACGGCAACGAGAATGTCGAATGCCAGTGCGGCGAAGACTGCAAGTGCGGCAAGGGCAAGAAGAAGGCCAAGGACGACGACAGCGATGTCGACGCCGTCTACTTTGAACCCGAAGACCTCGACGGTCTCGACCTCACGCTCCTCAAGCCGCAGATGGCAAAGTTCCTCGACCGCATCGGCGAAGCCTGCGGCGCACGCCTCACGGTTCCGGGTGTCGACCACCTCGAAGTGGAAATCTTCGCTGACTGGTACGACGAATTCGCCGAACTCGTGGACGAAGCTTCCGAAGCTATCGAAATCGACCCGACCGACGCTCTCCGTCAGGCTCAGGCCGTTTACGAAGCTGCGGAGAAGGCTGACAACAGCGTGAAGAAAATCGCTGCTCATCCGCCGAAGAAATCTGCAAAGTCTAAGAGCAAGAAGTAATACTCCGGTCTGACTTTGCTCTCACAACCGCCCCAGTTTAATAACTGGGGCTTTGTCGTTTATGGAAGGTCTACAAATGCTTTGGATGCCTTTGTCGGGCAGAGCCCGACTGCGGCATGACGATTCTTCAATTAGCGCCAATCAGGCGAACCGCAACTCAGGCATGTCGATTTCATACAAGAAAAGCCCCGCGTTTGCGGGGCCTTTCGTTTGTTCTTAAACTGATCGATTAGAACCAGGGCTTCAGGACAAGCTGAATCTGCCAGGCCTTGGCCTCGCTGTCTTCAAACTTGTACCCGTAGGTCTTCATGGTGTAATCGTGGAATCCGCCGTTGAACTTGGTCATCGGAGTCATGTCGAGGATAAAGCGGATTTCGGCGTCGGCGAAGTAATTGCCCATGTGCACCGTGGTACCCATGCCGAAGTTAAGCGCCACGACCGTGGAATTCACGTCGAAGAACTTGTAAACGTTCTTGTCGGAACCATTGTAGTTCAAATCCTGGTGTTCAATGCCCTTGACTTCATGGCCGTCTTCGTCGGAGTAGCTGACGGAGGTACCGAGGTTAAATTCGAAGCTAACACCGAGCTGCACAAAGAGGTCCTTCTTCGGATAGAAGCGCAGGAACACGGGAACCTTGAGCGCAAACATCATGGCATCCAAAGTCACGTTGCTCAGGTAGTAGGAGTCATAGTCCCAACCATATTCATCCGTGTAGGTAGTGCCGATGCTGTACAAGCCGAGGTTCGCGCTATAAACCTTGAATTCGAAGGACGGTTCCGCCACCACGGCCAAACCGAGATTCGGGGCTACAGCGTAAGACACAGCGGCACCGATTTCGAAAGCGCCACCCAACAGGTCGTCACCGTAGTTGGTGCACTGGCTGGCACCAGTAGTATCCTTACCGCAAATTTCAGTGGAAGAGAGCATGGAGAAGCCCAAGCCCAAATGAAGGCCGATACTAAACGGAGTGTCGAGGAAGTACGGTTCCTTCTCTTCGACTGGCGCCTTGTTGGCATCCATGTTCTTGTATTCTACATCAGTAGCGCCAAGCTGTTCGCCAGCCGGTGCACTGGGCTGTTCGTAAGCGCCTTCATCGTAAACGGGAGGGGCCGGAGCGGGCTCGGAACTGCCGTAGCCATCGTCACCGTAGCCGTCACCATAATCATAATCATCCTGTGCAAACGCCATGGTGCCAACGAGGCTCATCGAGGCAAGAAACATGAACATTTTTTTCATCTTGGTCTTCTCCTTGATTAGTTAAACTTTTTTGTAATATAACTTATTTAACGCTATCTAGAAAAATTTTTCGTAAAATCCGTGATTTCCTTGACCGCTTTTCGCACAAAATCAACAGTCAACTGATCCTGCATCTCGCTACAGGGGCGAAGCGACACCTCGGTACGCTTGCAAATGGGCTTGTAGGCCCGAGAATCGCCAAAACAGGCCGCGACAATATCCGAGGTCAGCACGCCCACGCGCACATCGGCCTTCTTCTTGATTTCGCCCGTAGTAAAATCGAGAATCTGGATGGCCCCGGTAACGGCGGCCTTCTTCGTGAGCGAATCCGTAATGATATCCGCATATGCGTCGTCGTACTCGTTCACATTGAAGCACCTGCGCTTGCCGCTCGAAAGCGTTTCACATTCCTGGTGGCTCCCCACCTTCACGCGGACTGAATTGCGCTTTTCCATGCGGGTACGTTCAACCCCGTCTTCTTCGTCGGAACAGACCACCTTGCCGATGGAACCCGCGATGAGGTATTCGGCACTCCTGAGCTTGCCCATCATGTTCTCGCCCTCGCTGTTCTGGAAATCGCCCGAGGCGGCGAGCGTCTGCTCTTCGAGAACGCGGTCGAGATCGGCACGGGTCAAGAACTGCAAAAATTCAGAGGCTCCCTTGTCTTTCTGCAATTCTGCAATCAGGGCCGCATCCATCCGAGCGCTGAAATCGTTGGTAAACTTGTCCACCGCCACGCGGATGGTCCCGCGGTTCTTGCATTCCGCATAGAGCCGTCTGGAATCCTCGTAATCGGCATGGTACGTGAACGCCTTGCGGAAGTGAATGGCGGCAGCCTGCTGAGCGGCCTTCCCGCGTTCGTTCATCTTCTCGAGGCCTGCGGCGTAATGCGACGCGGCGGCGCTGTCGCGTGCCAGCTGAATCGAAAACGGGTCGACTTCCACGCTCAACTTGATCCTGTCGTTACGGCGGGCTATCAGCTTGAGCTGCTTCGCGTATTCCGCCTTCTGCTCTTCCATGAATACGATTTTTTCCCAGCGCTTCGGATTCGGGTCATGGCGTTTTTTGAACATCGCAATCGTATCGTTCTTCGCGGCAATCACATCGTCGAAGGTCTTGTTCAAAAATTCGATAGCGGGCTTGTAATCGGGCTCTATCTTCAAGGCCTTGAGAGCCTCCTCAATCGCCCTGTCGTCCTTGCCGTCGTTGTAGGCCGCCTGCGCGCGCTTGAACGCATCCACATGCGGGCCAGACGCTGCACACGAAACCAAAACAAATGCGGCTGCGGTGACGGCGGAAAGCCAGATTTTTTTCATTGCGTAAAAACTCCTAACTGCGCTCACTTCAAGAATTCAAAGACGATCTTGCCATCGATATCCTGCGGGCCTTCGAAGGACTTCTCGTCGAAACCGGGCTTGTCGCCCACCGCCTCGAGAATCGCCATCCCGAGGTCGCTCTTGCTGCCCTTGAATGTAACGGCGTAAGTCACCACGTCCTTCTTGGGCTGGGTCTGCGAATTGATGGAAACGACGGACTTCAAAGTTTTTTCGAACGGAATCTTCTGGCTGCGCGCGGACTTCATCTTGCGAAGTTCCACCGTAAACTGCGAACCATTATCCGCCGCATTGATCCAGGCGTCCATGACCTGCTCCGAAAGCTTGCCGGCAGCGACAACCGCCGCCTTGTTGATGCCGCCATTGCGGGCGACTTCCACGGAGGTCGCGACGGTGTGTACCGCATTCGAGAAAGCGGCCACCACCTCGCCCGAATTCACGTCGATGACTTCGACGCCAATCTGGAGCGACGCCTTGATCTTGCCGCCGTTCACCCTCGCATACCTGAGCACGGCGACTTCACCGCGGGCTATAAAATTCACGTTTTCCTTCTCGGCGAACTTGCGCACCGCCGCACGGTCGGACGGGTTCACCGCAGTCTTCGCAAGGCTCGGGGCGATAGCAATCTTGCGCGCCATATCGGTGGCCTTCACGTTGAACTGCAACTTCACGAACTGCTGCTGGAACTTGTCGACAATCTGGTTGTCGGGAACCTTCTTCCACACGTCTTCCGTAAACGAGCCGACCGTAGTCTCCAACTGCACGGTTTTGTTGTCTGCGGAAACGTCCGATTCCTCATCCGCGACCTCTTCGCTTGCCGAAGTGGATTCGCTCTTCTGGTCGACCGAGGTCGTCACGATTCCCTTCTTTTCCCATGTGGTGAGAACGAACGCGATAGAAGGGCGCGACTTCTGCACGGCATCGTAACCGCTACCTGTAAGATCGTAGGCAAAGCCCGCAGATACCATCGCGAAAAGCGCGAAAAAAGCAACAGAAAGAGCCGTTATCTTTTTCATGCAAGGACCTCTTTAGTTCATTACATTCCTGCCTAAATATAACTTTAAAGGCAGGCATGGTCAACAGGATTCCATAGGGCAAAAATCGCCTAAAAAGCAGAAAAACACCGCCTTTCGGCGGTGTTTCCCTAAACACCCTGAAGTCGAGATTAGCGCTGAGTGACGCGGACCTTCTTAACTCCGTTAGCGCTCTTGACCATGTACACACCAGACTTCTGGAACTTGGTGGCAATGGATTCAGAAACAGTCTTGCCCGGGAGGATTTCGACATTGCCCATGAACTTACCGCTGATGTCGAACACCTGGACGGTGCTTGCGATGTTGTTCATACGGATCATCTGCGCAATCGCATGCGGAATCGAATCCGTATCCGGCGGAATGACGACACCCGGCAGAGAGAACTTCACATAGTCAACGTTCGTGTTGTCGTTGGCAATCGTAATGCGGAGCACGTGTTCACCCTTGGTGAGGGTTGCCTTGCCCTTGGCGAGTTCGTAGGTATCCCAGTCATTTTCGACACCCGTGAACTCAAGCGAAGCAAGAGCCTTGCCATCCCAAGAGAGTTCCAAGGTACCGGCGCTGGTGCCGTTAGAAACATTGGCTTCGATGTCGTATTCGCCATCCTGGGCCACGTTCACAGTGTATTCAAGCCAGAGGTCCTTAGCGGTGTAACCGATAGCCTTACCTGTACCGCCATTCACGATGTCGACAGTCGGATAGTCTTCGCCGCGGTATTCATGGTCACCATTTTCATTAGAGGCGCCCTGAGTGCCGGAGTAAGAATCGCCGTAATTGCCTTCGTCGAAGTTTTCGGCTTCAACGGTGCCCGGGAGCGTGATAGCCTTGCCACCGAACGGCTTGCGATCGATCGGAGTCGGCGGTTCAGACGGCTGGCCGTTTTCGCTCATATCGAAGTAGGTGTATTCCACGGAACCCGAAGCGCCACCACCGGCTTCGGTCATGAGCATAACTTCGGTCACGTTACCGAACTTGAGTTCAATGCTCTTCTGGCCATTCTTAGAGGTCGGCAAAGTCTTGCTCTGACCCGTGAAGAGTTCGTTCCACTTGTTGAAGTGGGCCTGGATATCGATATGGCCGCACTGACGCGGAGACTGGCGGATGCTGAAGATCTGCAAGAAGGTAGAAGTACCCGTCTTGGAAGCTTCCTGGTCACGAATGAACGTATGGATCGTGTAGGTAGCACCGTCAACCGTGATTTCACCCTGCTTCGGGCCGACATACTGTTCGCTCGGCTTGCTGTACCAGTCATCCACGATGTAGTATTCGACCTGCGGATTCACCGTCCAGCCATAAATACCGATGTAACCATAAGAGGCGTTACCGGTCTTGGTGTACTTGTAATCGGCAGTGTACTGCATGCCATTGACATTCTTACCCGGACCACTGTCGCCATAGCGGAAGCCCACGCGAGCCAGGTAGTCCTGGTTGTTGCTCCAGTTGGCCTTGAACGTACCGTTATCGTAGTACGTCATGGAGTTGGAACCACCCGCAGACCACTGTTCATAGCCCCACTTGGTGCCGCTGATGTTACCAGTCATGTTGCCGTTCACGGAGTGACCCTGTCCCTGGGGAACAGACATCGCGTCCTTACAGGCATCGACTGCAAATGCAGACGTTGCAAGACCGAAAGCCAAAAGGGCTCCAGCCTTAAAAAGATTCGTTTTAATCATATTAACTCCTGGATAAAATCTGCCCTGAAAATACTTTTCACCGCCCAAAACAGGCTAATTTCCCCATTTTTTGTGTTGTTGCAAAAAACAACACCGAAAAACCGCTCATTTTCAAGCAAATTAGCAATCCGCCATTTTCGCAAAAAAAACGCACTTTTTTGGCGTTTTTTGAACAGAATCGCCAAAACCCGAATTTTTGTTTAAATCTTTTTACATTTTTGCATTAAAAAGCGTCCCGACCGAGCTTTTGCATCCCCCGGCGCAGGCAATAAAAAACACCCCGGTTTTGAACCGGAGTGTTCCCTTAAGGAATCAAAAATTCCGTATTAGCGCACCGAGACGCGGTACATCGTGCTGCCCTGCTTCAGGAGGTAGATTCCAGAATTCTGGAAGTTTGCCTTCAGGAGGTCGGTCACGGACATACCCGGTTCGAGTTCGACAGAACCGAGATGGCGACCCTGCATATCGAACACCTGGAAGATGCCGGTAGAGGCGCTCAGACGCACTTCCATCGGAATAGCGATGGTCGAGCTGCTGGAACGCGGAATCGTGGCGCTGGACTTCGGAGTCACAGAAGAACTGGACTTCGGCGGTTCAGAAGAGCTGGACTTCGGAGTTTCAGCCTTGTCGGTCATGTTGAAGTAGGTGTAGTCCACGGAACCCGTAGCGTTACCACCGGCTTCGGTCATGAGCATAACTTCGGTCACGTTACCGAACTTGAGCGAAGCAGAAGCACCACCCTTCGAACCGCGGAGCTGCTTGTTCTGACCGGTGAAGAGTTCATCCCA